>JBDSEP010000260.1:0-6869 GCA_039919985.1 Tepidiformaceae bacterium
TCGCTCGTTTGCGTGCTGCGGCGCTGGGCTCGGGCCTCCTCCGAGGCGAGGAGGTAGAACTTCAGAGGGGCTTCCGGAAGCACTACGGTGCCGATGTCTCTTCCGGCGAGGATGGCACGGATGCCGCGGGCGAACTCGCGCTGCTGTTGAACCATCTGTTCGCGCACGGGAGGGAGCGCGCTGTAGAGGCTGACGTTGGCCTCCACGCGAGGGTCGCGTAGTAGTGGCGTGACGTCTTCGTCGCCCAGCATGATGCCCGTGCCCCATTCGCCACGACGCAGCGTGAGAGCAAGAGTCCCTCCGAAGGCTGAGCAGCCACTCGACTCAGGGGCGACGTTGGCACGAAGCGCAGCCAGGGTGAACGCACGATACATAATGCCGGTATCGAGGAATCGGTAGCCGAAACGCTTCGCGAGCGCGGCACCGAGGGTGGACTTCCCGGACGCGGCCGGGCCGTCGATGGCGATCGGCGCCGGGAGTTGAGCTTCGTCCACGGGGCATCCTCCGACCGCGGATCCTATGGCAGAGCTGCCTAACGGCCACCTTTGCGCGGCCCGGGGCGCTTCGGCCCGCTCGGCCTGGGCGTCGTACTGCGGGCTGGACGACCAGTGCCCTTCGGAGAACTTGGCCCAGGCGCATTGGTGCGCGCCCTGGGTGGAGCGGCCCGAAATGATGGGGCGGCAGCCGGTGCGCTTCGGGGGCGCTGCCCCGATGGCCCTGAAGGCGACACGCTCGGTGGCCCGCCCGCCCGCGTCCGGGGAGTCGGTGGCGCTGGCGGTCCAGACCGCGGCGGGCGTCCCTTCGGCTTCGTCGAGCCCGAACGGATCGGCGCCCCCGCTGGCCTCGGTGGCCCGGGCGATTTCGGTGCGAATCGAGAGGAGTGCACCGCCGCGGGGGTTTGCGCTGCCGTTTCCGCGCGTTTCCCAGCCGCGTAGAGGGCATCGATCTCCTCGGGGATGAGTTCGCGAAAAGCACCGGAGCCGAGGTCCCCGAGGAGCAGAGGCCCTAGCCTTATGCGCCGCAACAGCAGTACCTGGCGACCAAGCGCCTCGACCATCCGGCGGATTTCGCGGTTGCGCCCCTCTTTAAGCGTGATCACCAGCCAGAACGCCGCGCCCTGCGATTCGTCGCCCTGCGCCGCCGGAGGAGCCACCGCAGGCCGTACGGCCGCCGCTCTGAGCCGTTCGCCTTCGCTTTCAATGCCCCGTACCAGGCGTTCGAGGTCCCGCTGGCTGGGCATCGAATCGATTCCCACGAGGTACTCCTTCTCCACCTCGTAGCGGGGGTGGGTGAGGAGGTCCGTGAGGTGGCCGTCATTGGTGAGAATGAGGAGCCCTTCGCTGTCACGGTCTAAGCGGCCGACCGGGTGCAACTGGATGTCGCCAATGGGCACGAGGTCCAGTACGGTCTCGCGGTCCATTTCATCGCTGGCGGTGCTGATGAAGCCGATGGGCTTGTTCAGCACGAAGTAGCGGTAGCTCTCTTTCAGTACGGGGACGCCATCCACTGTGACTTCGTCCGTGGCGAGGTCCGCGCGCGCCCCAAGCGTGTCCAGCACCTCCCCGTTAACTGCCACGCGCCCGGAAAGAATCAACTCTTCGGCAACGCGGCGCGAAGACACTCCCGCGTTCGAGAGGATCTTCTGGAGCCGTTCAACTGCCATCGTGAGGCTTCTTTCTGCGGTGAGCCCAGGCGGCCGGCGCTCCAAAGATGAGGGCTGCGGCGCCTGCGGCTGCTACACCCCAGAGTAGCGAAGTGTGGCCTTCCCCGCGATTTACGAGCGCCGCTCCCTCTGCTGTGTCGGCGCGCCCAGCAGAGGGAGTGCGCTCACCCGAAGGCCGCGCGACGGGAGTCGCCGCGGGGAATTCGTTCGCTTCGCCGGGGGTCGGTCGGCTGCTGAGCGCCCAGTTCGTGGCGTCCGGGTCGCTGGCGGCGGAGCGCACGGCGAGCGTCTTGCCGGGGGATGGCGCAGGTGGCGGCGGGTCGAAGACGGAGTCGTCATCCCCGAAGGAGAGCGCGTCCACCTCGGTCCCGTCCGGCGCGATGAGCCGGATCGTGTCTCCGCTGTTATTCAGGCCACTTCCAATCTCTCCATCGGCAACGCGCACCAAGAGCACTTCAGGTGGGAGTTGCACCGACTTTGCGGCCACCACCACAAACCCGCCTGACGGAACGCTGGCGGCGGGCAGCGGGTCGCTGCTGCGCACATCGCCGATACTCCAACCCAGCAGCGAAACTGCCTCGGTTCCCGTGTTCACGAGCTCGACCCACTCGAACGCGGAGTCACGGCCCGTCTGCTCGGGGTCGCTCAGCACTTCGGAGAGCCGCAGGCCCGAGGAATTCACTGCGCTCTCCGAATCGCTCGAGGGGGAGATTCGCGAGGGGAGCGCGGTTTGTCCGGGCCGCGGCGTGGCTGAGCGTGCGGCGCCCGCTGGCGTGTTCACGACAGCCGATCTGGAGGCCGACGGCCCTGCCGCCGGACTGGGGGATGGATCGGGTGCGGTGGCGATGGCGGCCGGAGCGCTGGCGGCGACAAGCTGAGCGTCGTCGAAGTAGGCGGTCACGCCCCCCGCCGGTCGAAGCATTAGCCGCACCCGCAGCGAGTGGGCTTCGAGCGGCGCCTGGACGGCACCAGTGCCGACAAGGTGCCAACCGCCGCCAGAAGCAACGTCGCTCTCATCCTGGGAGAGCGACGTCCCGCTGCCATCGTCGGCGGCATACCAGGTGAGACGGATGAACGCCTCGCCGGAACCATCAAGGCGAGCCTCGGCCGAGGCCGCGTACCAGTTGCCCGGAGTAGCCGACACCACCTGGTAGAGCCACTTTGTCGAAGAGGTCGTCGAATCGAGAGTCGCTGCGGAATCGCCTCGGAAGGCGTCCGCGGAGACGCCCATCGTCCCTCCGAATTTGCTCCAGCCCACTGGCCGACCGTCTTCGACATCCTCGAAGTTGCCGTTGAGTAGAAACCCACCGAACGCTTCAAGCGAAGCTGGTCGAGCGGCGGGGGTCGCGGTGCTTGAGGCCACTCGCGTGGCTGTTGCAATTGCCGTAGCGGTGCGCGTCGGAGTAGGCGGACGAGCGGTGGGCGTGCGCGTCGCCGAAGCTTCCGCGGCGGTCGTGGGCGTGCGAGTGGCGGTGCCCGTGCGAGTCGCAGTGGCAGAGCGAGTTGCGGTACCCGTCGCTGCGGAAGTGCTGCCAGGCGCGGTTGTCCTCGTCGGCGTGGAGCTGCCGGGCGGGGCAGGCGTGGCCGTTTCGGAAGATGGAGTTGCCGTCGGGGGCATTGGCGTGGGAGTTTCGGTCGGAAGATCGGTGGGTGTTGGCGTGGCCGTAGCCGTAGCCGGAGCCGCGGTTTCGTTGAGCGCTGCGGAGTCCGCGAAGATCTCTCCGGGCGGGGCCGATCCGCTGAAGTCGACCTGAAAGAGCACACTTTCTGTGCCTGCGGGCGCCACTCGCGAAGTAGAGAGGGTGTGGAAGGTACCGTTCATCACGGCACTGCCCTGGACCATCTCGAGTTCAATGTGGAGGTCGTCGAAGAAGATGAGACGAAGGGCGACGGAGACACTGCCGGGCGCCGAAATCGCGATCGACCCGCTGTAGGTGGCACCGGGGGAGGCCGCCAACGACTGCCGGAGCCTGCCCACCCCGCCGGATAGCGTGAGGGCGGCGGAGAGCCCCGAGACCGCGTTCGAGGACGATTCGGCGCTCATCGAGACCACCGACCAACCGCTGGGTGTGGAGCCAGACCAGTCTTCGAAACCGGGGTTATCGAGAAGCTGGGCGGCGTCCGCGCGGCGCGCGCCCGGCATGACGCCCAGGACGATCATGCCCAGGCCAACGACTGCGAACAGAAGTGTCAATCGCCCCACGGCGGGCGATGCTACAGAGACGCGTCGGGAGATTCAATTGCTGTGCGATTGGAGGCGGCACATAACAGGGTGATGACGTAGCATTTTCAAGCAAACCGTTTTCACACGTGCCCGCCATCGGCGGCACTCAGGAGTAGCACATGATCCGCATCCGGCTTCGCCGCACAGGCAAGAAGCACCGCCCATCCTACCGCCTGGTGGTAGCCGACAAGCCCAATAAGCGCGACGGGGCGTTCCTCGAAACCCTTGGCTCCTATGACCCTCATGCCGATCCGCCACTCGTCACCGTTGATGCCGATAAGGTGAAGTCATGGATGAGCAAGGGCGCGCAGCCTTCCGAGGCTGCGGAGAAGATCCTGCGGCGTGCCGGCGTTATCACCACTCCCGCACCGGCCCGCAAGATGGTCGCACCCGTTGCGGCGAAGTCCGCGTCGCCGGCCGCTGCCGCTTCCGTCACCCCGCCGACTCCCAAGCCTGCAGCGGCAGAGGCTGCTCCTGAGATGGTTCCAGAGACCGCACCGGAAGCCCCCGTCGCCGAGGCTCCCGTAGCCGAAACCGAGGCGCCCGTTGGTGCCGAAGAATCCGCCCCAGAAGCGGCACCGGAAGAGGCTTGATCCGATGGCCAGCATGATGTCCGAAGTCATCGAATACCTCGCTAAGGGCCTGGTCGATTCCCCTGACGAAGTGAAAATCACCGAGACCGACGAGGGCGACCGCGTAGTCGTCCGCCTCGATGTCGCGGAAGGCGATTGGGGCAAGGTGATTGGCAAGGGCGGACGCATCGCTTCCTCTATGCGCTCGATCATCAAGGTCGCCGCCGTCAAGGAAGACGTACGGGTGGGCCTGGAGATCGGCGACTGAGCGAGGACGCCGCGGCGAGGAAGGGCTCAGCGGAGCGTGCGGCGCGCCCCCGGCCCCCGCGCCGTACAAATATCGCGACTACTCCTAAGGAACCGCGCGCGGGATTCACGGCTGTCGGCCGGGTGCTGCGCCCACACGCATTGCGCGGCGAAATCCGCGTTTCCCCGTTTTCTCCAACTGCACGGAACCTCCAGCGGGGTCGCCCGGTGTGGGTCGGCGGCCTTCGCCGGGTGATCCTTCGGGCGCGACAGGATCGCGATGCCTGGATTCTCGAATTGGAGGGACTGGTAGGGCGCGACCAGATTGAGGCGCTGCGCGGCGAGCTTTTGGAGACGCCGGACGCCGAAGTCGTGCGCGACGACGACGAGTCGTACTTCGTCCACGAGCTGATCGGGCTTAGCGTGGTTACGAGCGAGGGCCGGAAGGTTGGGGTGGTGCAGGACGTCCTGCAATCCGGCGCTGCGGACGTCTACGTCGTGAAGACCGAGGAGGGCGAACTTCTGCTACCCGCCATCGGAGACGTGGTCTCGAGCATTTCGCTTCGCGAGCGGGTGATCGCTATTACACCTTTGCCCGGGATGCTGGACGAATCGAAATAACCCATTGAAACCATCTATAGGCAGTACTACACTGGCGCGGGCCATGGCGGCGGGGACGAGAATTCGCCACGGCACCACTATCGCTACGTCGAGGGGGCTGGTTTATGTCCAAAGCTGAGGCGCTTCAATTAGTCGGGGATTGCATTCATCATTGGGTCTTGGAACCCCCGAGAGGCGAGCTCACCCCAGGGCGATGTAAGAAGTGCGGCAAGGAGAAGGAATTCACCGGCGAGACGAGCTACCGGATCGGCCGAGGCTCTTCGCACCGCGCCTAACACCCTTCGTCAGGTTGACGCTGGATCGGGCCGCTCCATACGATGGGGGTGGCCCGAATTCTTTGTGGGGGACGTAGCTCATCTGGGAGAGCGCAGCGTTCGCATCGCTGAGGTAAGGGGTTCGAGTCCCCTCGTCTCCACCACACCATCGCTGCGCAAGGCTCACGCGCCGCTCAGGACTGGTCCGCCGCAACATCCTGGATCGCGTAGACTGGGAAGCGGCAGGCGGCAGCGCGTACGGTCGCGCGCCCTACACGAAGGAGGATGAATGACGAAAAAAGAAGGAATCGAAGTCGAAGGCACGGTGACGCAGCCTCTGCCCAACGCGATGTTCAAGGTGGAACTCGCCAACGGCCACGAGGTTCTGGCGCACATTAGCGGCAAAATCCGCAAGAACTACATCAAGATTCTCACCGGCGATCGCGTTCTCGTGGAACTCTCTCCCTACGACCTGACACGCGGCCGGATAACCTACCGCTTCAAGTAAGCCGGTTCAGGTTCGATCCCTAGCCCAAGGGCAGTTCGCTCTTTCCCTAACTCGCCAGATGCACGAGACGGCGATCAAGGTCGCTTGCCCATTTCCAGCCCACGGTGCGATCCCGCCGGGGCGAAATCCAACACTTCGAGCTCGACCGTCTCGCCCCGCCAATCGCGTTGCAGCGAGTAGACGATGTCCAGCTCGGGCGCCAGTTCCGATTCCGCCTGGCGAAACGCGATGCCACTCCACGTCCCCAGCCCATCCTTCACCGTTAGCTTCAGGTGGGACTTGTCGCCTCCGACGGGCCGCGAGTTCATAAGCTTCACGCGCCTACTCAGGAGCACGGGCTTTCGGTTGCCGTGCCCGCACGGTTCAAAGCGCATCAGCCCCTTAATCTCCAGGCCGGTGAGGTCGGAAAGGCTCGCCTCCGCGTCGATATCGAGCACCCGGTGGAGGGTTTCCCCCTCCAGGAGCTCGGCGGCGGTATTCACCAGGCGGTCGCGGAGGGCGTCGATATGTTCGTTTCGCACGGTGAAGCCGGCCGCCGCGCGGTGGCCGCCGTGGCGGACCAACAAGTCGCTCTCCTTGCGGATGGCTGCGACGATATCGAACGCGGGAATGCTGCGCGCGCTCGCCCGGCTCTCTTCGGCCCCGCTGGAGAGGACAATCGCTGGCCGATGTCGCCGGTCTGCGAGCCGCGATGCAACGAGTCCGACGATCCCCGGATGGATCTGGTCCGTCGCGATGAGCACGAGCGGATCATCCGCCGCGCCAATGAGCTCTTCGGCGA
>JBDSEP010000275.1:0-7171 GCA_039919985.1 Tepidiformaceae bacterium
CCAACATCTCGGCCACCTCGACGCCAGCGAGGCCGCGAAGCGTGATGCGCTCGTAGCCTGCGCTCCGGCGCAGCTCCGCAACCGTCTCTCCAAGCAGGTGCCCGCGGTCGAGTTCGACGTCCCGGTAACAGGTAAGCAGGCAGATGCGACTCTCATTGAGGCAACGGGAGACGTAGCGGAGCATGTTCAATGTGCCCGCATCGGCCCAATGAAGGTCGTCAATTACGAGCAGCATCTGGCGCCGGTTGGCCGTCGCTCGTAAGAGCTGGACCACCGCGTCGAAGATCCGGAACTGTTCCTCGTTCGGCCCCAGCGAGGCCGGTTCTGGGAGGTCGGGCAGTCGTTCGCGGGGGACTGGCGAAATGCGAGCCAGCGGTGGCCCACCAAAGCCCAGGTCTGCGCGCAGCTCGCGCAGGTCCGCCCGCCGTACCAGGGCGGTAAGCGCTTCAGCGAACGGGACGTATGGCGGCGCCCAGTCGCCTTCGTAGCAACGTCCCCAGAGAACTGTGAATCCGTCAGCCTCCGCTTGACGGGCCGCTTCTTCTATTAGGCGGGTCTTTCCGATGCCGGGCTCCCCAACAACCATCGCAAGTCTGCCGTGGCCATCCTTTGCTTCCCTCAAGCACCCCGCAAGGCGCTGAAGTTCGAGGCCCCGCCCGACGAATGGGCCAGCCGATGGCGACGCGATCGAGACGCCGGGCGGCTGGAAAGTTTGCGGAACATCCGCCCGAGGTGCCCAGGCAAAGGCCGCCGCCTCAGTCCGATTGTTGCAGCCGAGCTTCGCCAGGATGTTGTGGACGTGCCGGTCGGCCGTCCCGAGGCTAATCACCAGCCGCTCGCTGATGCCCCGGTTCGTGAGCCCCGCGGCCACCTAACCAAGTACTTCGCGCTCCCTCGTCGATAGGCGCACCGCGGCCCCGGCCGACGAGATGACGCCGAGCTTGTGCTGAGCTCCGCCTGATGGCCGGTCGTCCATGTCGTTCGCGAGCGAGTGTAGGCCATGGTGTCAATCTCGCTATGTAGAGAACTGTGGATATCGCTATGTAGGGGCAAGCATTTCACGACGGCGGAATTCCACAGTCTCAGCGATGGCGGGCGCCTGCTGTGCTTGGAAACTCCCTTTGTCCGGCAAACAACGCCGGCGCCTTCGAGGGGAGTCACGCCGTGAGTGCCAACGCATCGACCTCAGCCGTGTCGGCAGCGAAACACGTAGATGGGCAGTGTTTCGTCCACCAAGCGTCGGCGTTCCCCGGATGCATAGTGCTTCTTGCCGCCCTGACCATGAACGTGTCCGGTTGCGGAGAGCCCGAGGAGACCGCGGCAGTCGGTCGTCCTAAGGTGACGCCATGAACGCCGCCTCCGGCACCGCGCGACCGCACTCCGAAGACCGAACCCGCCTTCTGGCGCGTCTCGCGGAGATCGTCACATCCGTCTGGGTGCTCGGGTTCACGGCATTACTGTTGATCGTGTTTGTGGCGGCGCTTGCCTCCGGTCTTGAAAGCAACGCGGCTCGGGTGGAGGCGCGACCTTTGTCGCAACCCGGCGCCGCCGGGCCGGCGTCAGTGCCTGGCGGCACCGATCAACTGCTCTTCATCGTAGTCGTCGATGAATCTCGGGCCAGAGAGCTCGGCTTCCAGCTCGCGGCAGAAGCCGACCTTCGGAGGCTCCTCGGGGAGTCGCCGCGCGCGGCAGAGGTGATAGCAACGAGCGACCGCGCCTTGGCGGAGTCCATCGCGGCCGCAATCAATGACCAGGCGAACATTCCTAGTGCCCTCTCAATGGCGGCAATCCTCGTCAGCTCGAGGTAATGCGGCCAGGCAAGCCGAGTCTCCTCCTTCCAGAGCCACTCAAGGAGGAAGGCTCAAGCCTGGTGCATATGGGCGTTTGCCTCGGCAATGGCATCGACGATTCGATGACACTCCTGGCGCTGGTCTGCGGGCGCATTCTTGATCAAATGCCTATCAAGTTCGCCCCCCTCGATCCAGCTGCCGAGAACGACGATCGCCCGCTCACGCGCCGTGAGACCTTCGGCGGCCTGGTCGAAACGCTTCTTGGTGGTGCTCACGAGCAACCACCAAGAGCGACGCTATGACCCCATCGTGGCGAGTACGTAGTTAAGGAAAGCGCTAGGCTTTCCGTGCGATGAACATCGCGTAACCAACCCTGCCGGCTTCGAGCAAGCCTTGCCAGGTACTGCCGGCCTCGATCCGCGTTTCGACAGCCTTAGCGCCGAACCTCTGGCCGAACTCCTCCCACCATTCACTGTCGTCTGGGCGTCGCGATCGCGCTCGAAGAGTGGCCGCAGTGCGGTCCTCCGCGAGGAGGACCTCGAAGTCAAGACGGTGGAGCAGCGCGACGTATCGCGGGATTCCGTAAAGCGAGGGGAATGCCCAGACGCTTCGCAGCCGGTCGCTCTCTTCGGCAGATAGTTCGGTGCGGGCGACGAAGTCGGTGAACGCGAACACACCACCAGCGCGGGTCACCCGCTCGACCTCGGCGAGGACTGCCTCCTTCTCCATGTGGCAGAGCGCATCCTGGCTCCAGGCCGCGTCGCAACTGGCGTCGGCCATGGGAAGCCGTTCGGTCCGGGCGAGGATCGGTTGAACCACCCGCGCGAGCCCCTCACTGCGGTTAGTCGCCTGTGCGGCGCGGTGCATCCGTCGGTCCATGTCGACGCACGCAACCCTCACCCCGAAACGGCGGGCGAGGAACCGCGAGGGCGCGCCAAGGGCCGAGCCAAGCTCGAGAACCCATCCACCGTCGGCCGCGAAGCCATATTCGGCGGCGCGTGAGGCGAGCGACACGGTCGCCTCTTCGCTCCCGGGATGGAGATGAGGCCCGACCGAGCGCAGCGACCAGATCATGCCCGCGTCGTCGTAGAACTCCCCGACTCGGCGTGCTTCCACGCCGACATGATATGCCATCGGCAGGCGGCCGAAGCCCACGACTGGCGTCGCTTTCGGTGAGCGCTCGAGCCTGTGACAGCTCTCCCGGTCGTGTTGCTCGACCGCAGCCCGCGGGACGAAGCGGACAACCCTCCGCGTCTTTTGGCGACACGATGCTTCCATCGGATCGCTTCACGCCGTCACCTTGCGCGAGGTTAGCAGATTGAGCAGGTGATCGAAGCCCGCACGGGAGGGCTCGCTCAACTCGAACCCGTAGTTCATCGGCCCACTGTCGCCCGCCAGCTCGTGGTGAATCGCCTGCATGCGCGGTCGGCAGTCCGCGAGCATCGCGCGCGTTTCAGGATGGAGCAGCTCGCGTCCCCCAAGCTGCTCACCGAGGCGATCCGCGAACGAGCTCGGCCAGCCGTACTTCGGCCAGCGGTCGACGAGTTCGGCGCCTACGCGGAGACCGAGCATAGAGCTGTTTTTGTGGCGGTACGACGACGCGACAAGCCAACATGGAGCTGCCGCCGGGCTCCAACAACCAAGCTTTATGGGCTCGTCTCATGTCAGGAATATCCACCGCGTTCAGCGAACCGCAGGTGCTCGACCGTTTCGCGGCATTGCGCCGTAGTGTGGCTAGAGCGGACTGGATGAGGCGTATACTCATGCGCGATGACGCCAACCCCCATGGACGACGGGGCAGAGTACAACCTTCCGCGGCCGTTGACGAGTTTTGTCGGCCGCAACCGGGAACTGTCGGAAGTTGTGGGACTGCTCAAAGATCACCGGCTCGTGACGATCGCCGGTGCAGGTGGGTCGGGCAAAACGCGGCTTGCGGTGGAAGCGGCACATGAGCGGATTTCGGAAACGCCCAATGGCGCGTGGTTTGTCGATCTGGCGCCGCTAAGAACGCCCAACCAAGTCGTCCTGGCCACGCTCGATGCGCTTGGGACTAGTCGGGGAACTGACGACCCGCTGGAGGCTGTTCTGGAACGCGTCGGGCCGCTCGATCTCCTGGTCCTGATGGACAACTGCGAGCATCTCCGTTGGAGTGTGGCCGCGCTCGTTACACGCATCCTACGCAAATGCCCGAACGCCGCGATCCTGGCGACCAGCCGTGAGCCGCTCGGAGTTTCCGGTGAGGTGGTCTGGCAAATCCCCGCCATGGCCCTGCCCGCCGGAGCGGGCGAACTGCCGCTCGCGGATCTTCGTGAACTGCCTGCGGTTGGGTTGTTTCTATCCCGGGGACGTGCGGCGAACACTGCATTCGACCTCACCGCCAGCAACAGAGAGGCGGTCGTTCGTGCCTGCCGTGCAGTGGACGCGCTGCCGCTCGGGCTGGAGCTCGCCGCGGCACGGTTAGCGGCCCTCTCCGTGGAAGAGCTTGCGGATCGCCTCGTTCATAACCTTGGGCTTCTCAGCAGCAGAGGGTGGGCGACTCCCGAGCGTCAGCGAACGATGGAAGCGGCGATCGCCTGGAGTTTCGATCTGCTAAGCGCCGATGAAAAGACCGTGTTTCGACGACTGGCAGTCTTCAATGGCGGCTGGACACTGGTAGCGGCCGAAGAGATTTGCCCGGGTGTTGATGTGAAGCGGGGAGAGATCGTTGACATCCTCGGGGCCTTGGTGGAGCAGTCACTCGTAGTCGCCGATGTAGTGGGTGAGCTTCCGCGTTACCACTTCCTTGAAACGGTGCGCGAGTTTGCACTGGAGAAACTACGTGCGTCGGGAGAGGACGACCCCATCGGTGGGAGGCATTGCCAGTGGTTCCGGGAATTTGCGGAAGGCGGCGCCCGGAACCTCGCCGGAGCGCAGCAGCGACTCTGGCTCGATCGTCTGGAGAGCGAGCACGACAACTTCCGCAACGCGATGGTCTGGGCGGAGGACCACGAGCTGGCGGTAGTCGACGGACTTCTCCTGGCCCAGCACCTTCAATGGTTTTGGCACGACCGTGGATACGCCGCGGAGGGCTTCGAGCGCACACAATCGCTGCTTGCCCGCGATGCAGGGGAACACCCGGCGGCACGTGCAGGGGCGCTCGTGACCGCTACATGGTGCGCGATCAGCGTAGCGCCGTTCCCCGTCTGTGCGGTGCTTGGCGCGGAGGCGGTCGCGCTCGCGAGGAAGCTTGCCGACGATGACCTGCTCGGTCGAGCACTCCACGCCGTGGGGCACAGCCTCTGCTTCCCGGGCCGGCCTCCGGGGGCTGTCGCAGCCCTGTTAGAGGCGCGCGAGCTCCTCGAAATGACAGGCAACCGCGCGCTTCTCGTTCGAGTGCTCCACAGCCTTTCGGTGGTTGAATCTGAGGCGGGCGCTTCGGATTCAGCTATGGGGCTGGTGCGGCAGGGGCTGGCCATCGCGGAGGAGTTGGATTTCGGTTCCGCCCGTGCGCTCTTTCTGATGCAGCTGGGCGATGGGGAGCGGGTGCGGGGTAATCACGCCGAAGCCGGGATCTACCTAAAGCGGGCGTCGAACCAGGCGCAGGTGCTCAACATTCGTCGCTTGGCCGGGATCATTGCGCTGAATATCGGACTGCTCGCCATTGCCCAAGGAGACCTCAACGGGGCGAACCGGCACCTGGGTCACTCGCTTCAGCGCGCGCAGCGAGAGTCTGACCGACGGTGTATGGCAATGTCCATCATTGCTCTGGCAGCCGTACGCGGCCAAGAGGGCGACACCGAAACTGCGGCGCGGTGGCTGGAAGGGGTCGAGCGGTCCCATCCCGGCTTCCGTGCCTCCGTCTCGGACGAGTCAGTTCGGGACCTTGCGTATAGCCTGGCGTACGACGTTCCTCCGAGGCTGTCGAACGACATGATCCCTACCTTTCACGGCAGCCTGGGCAAGCTTGCGGCAGAAGTGCTGTCGATGGTGGAAGCGGTGCCCGCAGCTACCACCGAAAGTCGTTCAGTGGAAGGGCCGCACGAGCAAACGGCACGACCTGAAACGATCCTGACGCGGCGGGAAGTCGAGGTGGTGAGGTTGATCGCGGCAGGCCGTTCCAACCAGGAGGTCGCCGCTTTGCTGGTGATCAGCCTGAACACCGTCGAGCGGCACGTGACGAACCTGTACGGAAAGATCAACGCGCGGAACAGGGCTGACGCCACGGTCTACGCGCTTCAGCACGGCCTGGCAATGGCGCGTCCGACTGAGTAGCGGCGATCTCTACGGAATCCGGCCGGCCAACCCCCACACCCAAAGATCACGGTTATCCGTGATGGCAGCGGCTCTCCCGCCCCCTACCGTGCTTCCACGGTGAGGCGCTCGTCGCCTCCTCCGGCGATGAAAGAGGAGTCGAGATGAATAGAATGTTGGTCACCAAAGCCGTGGGCGCGAGCCTAAGTATGTCGCTCATCTTCCCAATGCGGGCAATGGCCCACAACGCGGGGCACGTCATTCTCCCCAACGGGGAATGCGTCAATGTTGGTGGCGAAAACACGGTCCACCTTCCGGATTCGGCCCACGCTTACACGAACGTCGCCGGTCAACTCGACCTCATTCCGACAACCCCCGGAGATGAGTTCGGGGCGAGGTTCGCCGCTGAACAGGGGCGCAGCCGCGTGCTCCCGCGCTCATGTCCCTAGCGGAACGATTAGCCTTAAGCCTCCGACATCACGCAATAGAGCCGAGTACCTTTGCGCTCGCTGCTGAAGTTCCCGGGCGGAGCTAACTCGCCCCGTATGCTTGCGTCAAGCGGACCCTCATAGGGCTGCGACGCAAAGAGACCCGGATGTCCTCAGAGGCAGACGGTCCGCCCGGTACCGAGGTGGTGCGTGCCGTTCGGACCGAACTCTTTGTCCTTCCTGAGGAGGCCGCACTGAACCATCCAGATCAAGCGTCATCAGCAATTCGGGTCTGCCCGACGGAGCCCGGGCCTTGCATACTCTACGGCAGTACGGCGACCGGGTTTACCGCCGCTGCCGGAAATCAAACGACCCCAAGAGTGGGGTTCGCTGAGGCATTCGACTGGCTCCCCGACGTGGACTCGAACCACGAACACCGCGGTTAACAGCCGCGTGCTCTACCATTGAGCTATCGGGGAATCTGGTTTGAAGTTTCGGGCGGGCGGGGCGAAGGAGCAAACGCCGACGCGGGTGGAGCGGGCTGTTTGGAACGGAAATAGGGGCTTACCGGGCGGTAGAATTGCCCTTGACAGGGCGGGCGCGGCCACCAACGATCAGGAGGCCCAGCAATCTCCATTTTCAGCGCTGCGGCTTCGAAGGAGTTTCAGATGGCTGAATTGCAGCAGACGGCGGATCAGTTCGCGAAGGACCTTGCGGCGCAGA
>JBDSEP010000195.1:0-5406 GCA_039919985.1 Tepidiformaceae bacterium
GGCCACCGGAGATTCGATGCTTTCGTACCTGCCGTTCCTGATAAGCGCCAACAGCTTCGGCATCATCGCTCTGCTGATTTTCATGGGAAGCGGGCTGATCCTCTCGATTCCAATCTTCGCCAGCCGCGGCGGTGCCCAGCTCGCATGGCTCGGGCTCGTCGGCTTCCTCCTCACCGTCGAAGCGGCCGTGCTCGTCACCCTTGTCGTCCTCGTGAGCAACGGCACCATCTGGCAAACAAAGGTCTAACCCCGGCCGCCGACCCGTCTAGCGCCGCCGCCACCGCACGAGGGGTAGACGCCTGAAGCTGCTCGCCTCCGTGCTCATGATGCGCTGCCCCCGCTGCCGAAAAGGCGCGATCTTCTCGGGACTGCTGCGTACCCACACCCGTTGCCCGGTCTGTAACATCGTTTTCGAACGTGGCGCTGGTTACTTCACCGGCGCGATGTACGTGAGCTACACCCTCGGCATCTTCCTCACCTTGCCCGTCTGGTTCACGCTCCTCTACACCCGCCAGCCGCTCGCTCTCGTGCTTTCCGCCTCGATCGCCGCCGTAGTCCTGCTCATGCCCGTCTCATTCCACTACTCGCGCACCATCTGGCTCCATCTCGATTATCGCTTCGAGCCATCTGCCTTCGAGGACTCCGAAGTGCCTCCGCGCTGAAGCGCTGTCAGCTAGCCGCTGGTTTCGTTGCAGCAACTGCCGACCCCGCAAGGTCCACCTTCGGGTTCACCCGCCGGAGCACCGGCCGCCAGAGGATGATCGCGCCGCTGATCGCCAGGGTGCTCCAGGCCAACACCGGCAGCACCACCTCCAGCCCGAAAATCTGCCCCGCCCCGCTCACGGGCGCCCCGTTCAGCATCGAAAGACCCATCGATAGCGGGAAGAGTCCCATCACCCGCCCGCGCATCTCGTCGCTCACTGTGTGCTGAACGATCGTGGTCGCCGAGACCATGCTCCCGATGAGCGCGAAGCCGAGCCCGAAGTTCGCTACCGCCGTCAGCGGGATCATTCGCGAATGCGCGAAGACGATGGCGCATACAGCGAACAGCAGAGTCGTGAAACAGAGCGTCGATCCGCGCCGGATGAGGTCGTGTCGGTAGGCGAAGAAAAACGACGCCACGAATGTCCCGAAGCCCCAGGTCATGCCCATCAACCCGAACTGCGCTTTGGAGAGGCCGAGCACCTTCGTCATCCACACCGGTCCAAGCGTCGCCGGACCCGGCATGCCGATGAACTGCAGGACCACGACGATCGAGATCACAGCGAAGATCGTCGCGTCTCGTCGCGTGTAGCGCAGACCCTCGGCGATATTGCCCAGCATCCCGCTCGCGCGGTTCGCTTCCCCCGCGCTGCGGAACTTCAGGGCGGAGATCATCGGCAGGATGAGTGCCCAGGCGAGCAACGAACCGGCGTACACCTGCCCCGAGCCGAACTGCTCATTTAGCGCCCCCGTTACCAGGATGGCGATCGGAAACGCGAGCTGTTGCCCGATCGTCGCGAGGCTGATGGCGTTCGAAAGGTCGCCCATCCCAACGATCGCCGGGATGCTCGCCGTTCGCGCCGGCATATCCACGGCCATGTTCCCCGCCGCCGCAAAGGTCAGGAGAAGCAGCACCACAATCGTCCACTCGCCGAACGGGCTGGTGAGCATCACGAGCGCGATCACGGCGCTCAGGGCGAGTGCCGTCGATTCGCACGCCAGCAGCACCCGTCGCCGTTCGAAGCGATCGGCAAACGCGCCGCCCACCAGGCTGAAGAGCAGCATGGCGCTACCCCGGCTGGCCGCGATCAGCCCCACGTACAGCACCTGGCGGCTCTCATAGTGGTCTTGCACCCAGAAGATCTGCGTGAGGAACTGCATGGGCATCACGAAACCGACGACAATCGATCCGCCGAAAAGCAACCGGAAATCGCGATGCTCCAGTGCCCGCAGCGCCTGCCGCCGCGCGAAGAAAGAGGACATGGACCGAGTATAGGCGAACCAGCTTCGTCGGCGGCCGCTGCTCGCCCCAGCTCTTCCTTGCCCTGCTCACTCCATGGCCTAAACTCCTCGGATGGAGGCCCTGCATGGACTGGAAATCACGCTACCCCGAGAAGCTACTCTCGGTCCCTGACGGGGCGGCGAGCGTGCGTTCAGGGATGCGGGTCTGGGTCGGCATGTTCGCGAGCACACCTGAGTCCCTTTGCAAGCAACTGCTCAGCCAGGCCGCCAGCCTCGAAGCCGTCGAGATCGTGCACTACGTTTCACCCTTCGTCTGGGCCACTCAAGAGACAGCGGGACACCTTCACCTGACCACCGTCTTCACCACACCGGCGGATCGCGCACAGGTCCGCTCCGGCATGGCGGACTACATGCCTCTTGGCAACTTTCGCCGTACCTACATGGAGGAAGCGGTCGGCGCATTCGACGTCGCCCTCGTCAAGACCAGCCCGCCCGACGAAAACGGGTTCATGAGTATGGGCTCCGCGCTCTGGGCGAACCGCACGATGCTCGACATGAGCCGCACGATCATCTGCGAGGTCGACGACCGGCTGATCCGCACCTTCGGTGAAAACTACATCCACGTCTCCGAAGTCGCTGCCATGGTGGAACACAACCCTGCGGACGACCGCGAAGCCCCCATCCCGCCCCGCTCCCAGGAGGTGATCGACGCCACGGAGGTTGTTGGCACGATCCTTGCGGCGGAACTGGTCAACGACGGTGACACCCTCCAGATCGGTATCGGCGACGTTACCTCCGCGCTGGCCCTCTTCCTGGGCGAAAAACACGACCTTGGGATGCAAACCGAGCTCATCCCCGGCGGAATCGCGGACCTCGTGGACCAGGGAGTGATGACCGGGAAGCATAAGACGATCGCCCCCGGCAAGGTCATCGGTGCGGCATTCGCCATCCTCCCCCCAGAAGAACTGGCGCGGGTCCACCTCAACCCAAAGTTCGAACTCTGGGACTTCTGCCACACCGACGACATCCGCATGCTCTGCCAGCAACGGAACTTCGTCGCCATCAACAACGCGCTCCAGATCGACATCACTGGCCAGGTGACTGCCGAGTCGCTCAACGGAAGCGTGTTTAGCGGACCGGGCGGCCAAACCACCTTCGCCATCGCTGCCTCGGCCTGCGACGGTGGCCGGTCGATCATCGCCATCCCCTCGAGCTCCACCGTGGATGGCGTGCGGCGTTCCCGCATCCTTACCCACCTGCCACCGGGCAGCGTGGTCACGGTGCCCCGCACCTTCGTCGATTTCGTCGTCACTGAGCAAGGAATTGCGACACTTAAAGGCAAGACGCTTCGCCAGCGCTGCGATGAGCTCATCAGCGTTGCTCACCCGGATTTCCGAGCAGAACTGCGTCGCGAAGCGCACGAGTGGTTCAACTACTAGCGAGCGCACGCGGAGGCACACAACCCAATGATTGGTCCCGACCGCTTCGCGAGAGCCATCGCGCTGATCGACGCCGCGAACGCCGCTGACCCCAACTTCATGCGCTACGGAGGTGCGAATCGCCCCAAAGAGCTGTTGCACGCCGAACTGCTCTCTCGCTGGGTGGAAGTGCTCCGCCCCGATGCCCCGGAGGCTCTGCGCCTGGCGGCCAGGGGACAACATCTGCGCCGCTGGGAGCACCCGCGCTCAGGCTTTCCGGATGGCCGCACGGGATACTTGCGCTGGCGCACATCGCTCTACGCCTTCCACGCCGCCGAGACCGCATGTCTCCTCGAGCAGGCCGAGTATCCCTCGGAAATGGTCGAACGTGTCAGCCAGATCATCCGCAAACAGGGACTCGGCAGAGACGACGACGTGCAGGCCATCGAGGACGGACTCTGCCTGGTCTTTCTTGAGACCCAACTGGATGAGCTGGCGGGAAAGTTGGACCGCGAAAAGATGCTGACCATCCTTCGTAAGACGTGGAAGAAGATGAGCCCGGCGGCGCGGACGCTCGCGCTAGAACTGACCTTCGAGCCTGCGGAACGTGCGCTCATCGCCGATGCCCTTGCAGGCAGCACTAACGATGCCTAGTGGCCCTTGAACTGCGGGTCGCGCTTCTCCACAAAGGCTCGCGGCCCCTCCTTCGCGTCGTCCGTGGATTGGGCGATGAACATCGCCATCTGCGCCATATCCAGGTGCTCATCGAAAGGCAGGTTGGCCGAGCGATACACAAGTTTCTTCGCCAGCTGAATCGCCGTGGCCGGCCCGCGAGCGATCTGCCTCGCGTATTCGGTTACTCGCGGCATCAGCTCTTCCGGCTCGTACACGGCCATCAGGTAGCCCATCTCCAGCGCCTCCTGCGCCGTGAACATCTTGCCGCTCCAGATCATGTCCAGCGCCCGCTGCACACCAACGATTCGCGGCAGCGTGTAGGTCCCGCCGTCCCCGGGAATCAGCCCCATCCGCACATAGGTCATCCCCACTCGCGCGGTGCTTGCGGCGAAACGGATGTCCGCCATGCTCGCCATATCCATGCCCGCGCCGGCGGCCGCGCCATTGATCGCCGCGATGTACGGCTTTTCGAGCTGAATCAACGCGCGGGGGATGGGATGTACGCGGTCCCGCAGGCTACGACGGCGAGTCGACACGGTGGCCTCGCTGCGCAGAATGCCACTGCCGCCAGCCTCTGCCGCCACGTTCATCCCGCTACAGAAACCCCGCCCGGCCCCCGTGATGATAATCGCCCCCACTCCCCGGTCGTGGTCCGCAGCCACGATGGCTTGTTGCCACTCCGTGAGCATCGCGTCGTCGAAGGCGTTCAGACGCTCGGGCTTGTTCAGCGTGATGGTGGCGACGCCATCTTGGACGTCATAGAGGATCGCTTCGTAGGCCAACTGCTCTCTCCGCGCCCGCAATCTCGGGCAGTGTCCCGCATTCTACGCGGCGAACGCGGCCTATGAGTGTCCAGCGTCGAGCAGCGCTCAGGCCGGCGGACGGTACATCCGAATCTCACGATTCTCGGTCAGCCACGATCCGAGCTTTCGCCACGGGCGGCCCGCGAGCAGTCCTCCATCGACGACCATCGACTGCCCGGTCACCCAGCGAGAATCGTCGCTCGCCAGGAAGAGCACCATGTTGGCGATATCCTGCGGTTCACCCGAGCGCGCCAGCGGCTGGCTATCGCTGTTCGCTGTTCGAAGCCGGTCAACGGCAGTGGCCACCCGCTCCGGCTCAGCCGTGGAGATCGGTCGTCCCGCCGCCAGCGGCGTCGCGATGTACACCGGGCAGACCGCATTCACGCGCACGTCGAACTCCGCCAGTTCGAGGGAGGCGGCCTTCGTCAGCATCACCACCCCCGCCTTCGCCACGCTGTAGAGCTGGTTACCGATCCCCGCTTCGAAGGCGCACACGCTCGCCGTGTTGATGATGCTCCCTGCACCTTGCTCCTTCATCACCGGGGACGCGTGCTTTATTCCGAGGA
>JBDSEP010000285.1:0-3934 GCA_039919985.1 Tepidiformaceae bacterium
TGCTTCAACTCGTGCTCGGCTTCGATGCACCCGCAGCCCCTCGCACCGACCTCGTGAACGCGCTCCTGAAGGGCGTTCCCGGCCTCAACTTGCGTACCGACGTTGTTGCCTCATCGCAGCTTCGCCTGAACCTGGCCGTGCCGCCGTCTGCCACCCCCAACCGTCTCGGTGCGCTCGCTGGTGATGCAGCCGGCTTCCCGAACGGCCGTCGGCTGACCGACGACATCGTGGACATCGAACTGCAGGTCATCGGCGGAGCGCTGCTCACGCCTCCTCGCGCTGGCACGGCGGCACTCGCTGACGGCGTCAACGCGAACGATGTCCCGTTCCTGAGCACCTTCCCCTACGTCGCGCTCCCGAACACCTACAAGTAGGCGGCGCGACTGATTGACGAGCGGTCTCCTCGCCTGGGCGTCGTACAGCGCGGCGCCCAGGCACATACAACCACCAGGGTCCACGGGGGACAGGATGAACAACGGAATGCGACGCCACTGGAAGCTCCTCCTTGGAGGAGTGATCGGCGTGCTCGCGGCAGCCATCCTTCTTCCGGGCATTCTCCGGAGCTACGGTCCCTGGGCGGACGACGGCCCGAGCGGGCCGCTGACAGCGCAGGAGCTCGCCGGCAAGAACGCCAGCACGCGCTCCACCGAGGCGATTGCGGGCCTCGAACGCAAGGCCCAACAGCAGCCTTCCGACCTGAAGGTGCGTCTCGAGCTGGCGGGCGCTTACCTCCAGCGCGCGCGTGAGACGGGCGACCCGGCGCTCTACAGCCTGGCCGACCGGGTGCTCGCCGAGGCGCTTAAGCTTGACCCGGAGAGCGGCGACGTGATCGCCAGCCAGGGAACCGTCGCGCTTGCGCGACACGACTTTGCAAAGGCGCTCAAGCTGGGTAAGCAGGCGCTAGCTATAGACGACGAGCGGTCGCGCTTTTACGGCGTAGTTGCGGACGCGCAGATAGAACTTGGCCAGTACGACGAGGCGCTCAAGTCCCTGGAACAGATGGTGAACCGCAAGCCGGACTTCGCTTCGTACTCGAGGATTGCCTACGCTCGGGAACTCTACGGAGATACCGAGGGCGCTATCCAGGCGATGGAATTTGCGATCGAGGCTGGCTCCTCGGCTCCCGAGAATGTTGCCTGGGCCTATGCGCAGGTCGGTAACGCCTACCTCATGTTGAACAACGAGCGTTCGGCCGCCCAGGCGTTCGATGCTTCACTGCGAATCTACCCGAACTACGCGGGCGCGCTCGCCGGACAGGCGCGGATCGCGACCGCAGCGGGCGACTACGGGAAAGCGGCGACGCTCTACCAGCAGGCGTTCGAGCGGATCCCGCTGGCCGAATATGCGATCGCCCTCGGCGACGTCTACCAGCAGCTGGGCGACACCGCAAAGGCCACCCGCCAGTACGACCTGGTGCTGGCGATCGACTCGCTGCAATCCTCCAACGGCGTGAACACGGACCTCGAACTTGCGCTCTTCCTGGCGGACCACGGGATTGACCCCGCAGGCTCGCTGGAGCGCGCGAACAAGGCGTTCGTCGCTCGACCGAGCATTCACGCGGCCGATGTGCTGGCCTGGACGCTCTACCAGCAGGGGAAGACTGCAGAGGCGTTGCCGTACAGCAAGCTGGCCCTGCGGCTCGGCACACGCGACCCCCTGAAGCTCTTTCACGCGGGGATGATCGCCAAGGCGAACGGGGACATGAGGAACGGCGAAGCGTACCTCGAGGAGGCGGTTCGCCTGAATCCGAACTTCTCGCTGCTCTATGCGAAGCAGGCGGCAAAGGCGCTCGCGGATGTGCGGGCGCAGGCGCGCTAGACCATGGCGCTCAGGCGAAGCGGCGCAACTTCTCCGGGTTGCGGATGATGTTGACCGCCGTCACCTGCCCGCCCTCGTCGAGTTCGAGTTGGAACAGCGAATAGACCCACCGCTTGATGCTGAAGTGCACGGCCTCCCCGTTCATCTCCACCAAGACGGCTTCCTTTGGCGGCAGTTTGGCGGTCAGCCGAAGCATGAACCGCGCCACCCGATCGGCCCGGTGGGTCCATGCGGCGAAGGCTGGAGAGTACTGCCGCCGCTTCCACCTTCTCGAGCGGGGGAGGAGGTTGGTGGTAATCAGGCTCCCGACGCCTCCGGGCGCAGATGGAGCTCGCCCCCGTGCACCGCGGCGCCGCCGGTCGTTGCGCGCTTGCCGGTGTATTGCACGCCAAGTTTCGCCGAGCACGGATTCCGCGGCGATAGAGGGCGTGCAGGCCGCGATTGACGGGAATCCGCTGCGCTCGGTGGTTGCCGCTCGCCCGCCGAGTGACCGAGAGGGTTCGAAAAGCGGGACGCTGCGCCCCGCTCGGGCGGCGTAGGTGGCGGCGACGAGCCCGGCCACCCCTCCCCGCCAATCACGATAATTTCGCTACTGGTTTCGATGCTGATTTCGTCCTCCAAGGTCCTACTACCGATCTGACGAGCGAGAGGGCGACTTGTGACAGGCGATGCGCGGGCCGCGTCA
Source organism: Tepidiformaceae bacterium (assembly GCA_039919985.1). Classification (GTDB taxonomy): domain Bacteria; phylum Chloroflexota; class Dehalococcoidia; order Tepidiformales; family Tepidiformaceae; genus PNKC01. The sequence continues at coordinate 2,504 of JBDSEP010000285.1, forward strand.
GCCGATCCCGAGGATCTCCACGGTTGCGCGGGCGACGAGCAGGTGCAGTTCGGTGCGGCGTTCGATGGCCTGGTCCTCCTGGCCCATCTCCACGAGAAGTGGGGTAAGCCCCCTGACGTGCCCGCCGAGCGAGAGCGAGCTTCGCCCTCGGCCCGCCTGGTCGGGCCCCGGCGCGCCAAGCGTTGGGTCTGCTCGGAACGAGGCGCCGTCCCGTTCGACCAGAAGGTCGCGCTCCGTGCCGATCCCTGCGTTCACGCGGACGATAACCTCGCGGCCGAGTGCGGGATTGCGCGGGCCGATGCCGGTGGTCACCGTCTGGCCGAGAAAGGCCGTGCCGTTCTGGCTGCGACCGTTGAAGAACGCCCATGATTCGTGCAGGTCGAGCGTGACATCGACGCCGTACTCGTTTGCTACGGCAACGATCTCCGCGGCCAGCCGCTCCATCGGAAGGGCGCTGGTGGGGGAGCCAGGGTAAAGGCGGTTCAGGTCGCCGAGGGCCTCGGTTGTGCGCACGAAACTCGCGGCGGCAAGGCGATTCGCACGTGGCAGGACGATCAACCCGCCGGCCGAAGGCACCCACGAAGCGATCTCCTCTGCTGCCAGCCACCCGCCGGGCTCGTTGCCGTGGACACCGCCAAGCACCAAAAGCGTGGGGCCGGTCTTCCCGCTGAAGGTGAGGAACATCGACGTTTCGCTGGCACTGCCGGGCACGAGAAGCCGCTCACTTCGTGATTTCGGGGGCACGGGCCTCGGGGTCGGCGCGGGCGTCGGCGTTGGCGGAAGCGCCTCATCTCGCGCAATTCCTGGGACCGTCACCTTGGAGCGCGGACTCGCCGCGACGCCCGAAGCTTGCGATTCGCGGCCACAGCCGGTGACGGCGAACGCGCCGACGCCAAGCCCAAGCTTCAGGAGGTCGCGGCGGGTTGGTTCGCGCATGCTCCCCAGTGTAGCTGGCTTGTGGCGCGAATCCGGGAAAGCACAAAGAGAACGCCCTCGGCCTAGGAGGGCATCCTGCTAAGGCAGCGGGGAGCGGGTGCTCCGTGGGTTAAAGCTTCTCGACCTGGAGGAAGTCCAGTTCGACCGGCGTTTCGCGACCGAACATGTTGACGACGACCTTCACGCGGCCCTTTTCCGTGTTGATCTCGTCGACCGTGCCGACGAAGTCTTCGAATGGACCATCGACGATGCGGACGTTTTGTCCAGGGGCGAAGCCAACGCGGACGCGCGGCTGCTCCATGCGCATGGCGCGAAGGATGTGGTTCACTTCTTCCTGGGAGAGCGGCACGGGACGAGTTCCCGAGCTTACGAAGCCGGTGACGCCGGTGGTGTTCCGGATCATGTGCCAGGCTTCGTCCGAATCGGGGTCGCCTTCCTTCAGTTCGATGGTCTGGACGAGGACGTAGCCGGGGTAGAGCTTCTTCTTCACCGTGC
>JBDSEP010000293.1:0-4504 GCA_039919985.1 Tepidiformaceae bacterium
GGCGCCTCGCCCGCGCCCCACCGCGACCATCGCGCGCCAGCAATCGAAGCGCTTCTCCAGGGCTACGCCACCGATGCCTCCGCATCGCTCGACGACTACCCCGTGGACTTGCCCGCATGTACGGACCTGCAGCGCGAGATCTGGCTCGCCCTGAGGGAAATCCCGCGGGGCGAGACGCGCAGCTACGGCTGGCTGGCACGCCGCGTCGGCCGGCCCTCCGCCCCGCGCGCCATTGGCGCCGCCGTCGGCGCGAACCCCATCCCGCTCTGGCTTCCCTGCCACCGTGTAGTAGCCAGCGACGGCACCCTCCACGGATTCGGCGGCGGCCTGGCGATGAAACAAGCACTTCTGGAGCTCGAGGGCGCGCTCCCCAGGCGGCTACCCTCGGGTGCGTAGCGGCCAGCCGAGCCGTAAGGTCGCACTCACACGAAAAGGGCTCCCCGGCGAACCGGGGAGCCCTTTGGGTGGTCGGTTTGAGATGATTGCCTACGCCTTGTCGCGCCAGGCCTTCATCAGGTGGGTGTACGGGAACCACACGGTCGGCCGGAAGTTCTGGAGGTCGGGGTTCCAGAAGTAGGTCCGCGTGTCCGTGTTGAAGTAGATCTCGTACTGCTCTTCGCCGACCAGCTCTTCGATCTGCTTAATGGTGCCGAGTCGCTCTTCCAGCTTGAGCTGGCTGCGCTGCTTGTCCATCAGGTCTTCGAGCTTCGGGTCGGTCACGTAGCTCAGGTTGATGCGGCCGCGCTTCGGCTTCATCGTGAACCGTTCGGTGATGAAGTCCAGGTAGTACGAAATCGCGCGCGGGCTGTGGCCCATGCCTTCGTAGTTGCCCTGGTACGTCGTCGTCAGGTAGCTCGTCGCGTACGCCTGGGTGTTGTCCGTGATGTTGATGCCGATCTGCTTCAGCTGGTTCTGCGCCAGCGTGGCAACGTCCAGGTACTCCTGGCCGTACGCCGTGATATCGGCGTGGCTCCACGTCGTATCGATCGTCTTGCCTTCGCCAATCGCCGCGGACATCAGCTTCTTTGCTTCGGCGACGTTCTTCTCCCAGTACTTGCCTGAGGGAAGGTCCTTGGGCTTGCGGGCGAACGGATAGCCGATGTAGTACAGCTGGTCCGGCTCGCCTTCGCCCTTCGAGATCGCGTCGCTGATCGCCTTGCGGTCCAACGCCATACTGATCGCCTGGCGCACACGCTTGTCGTTGAACGGAGGCTTGTCCGTGCGCAGGTAGATGTACCCGCCGATGCCCTGAGTCTCTTCGAACTTGGCGTCCGGACGCTGCTTCTTCGTCTGGTCGCGCGGATCCGGGAGCATCAGCCAGCTGAGGTCCACCTGCTTCGAGGAAAAGTCCGCGACTCGCTTAGATGGGTCGGTGACGCCGAACATTTTTACTTCCTCGAAGTACGGGTACGGCTTGTCGTAGTAATCCGGGTTTTTCTTGAAGCCCAGGCTGACGCCAGCCTGGGTGTCGGTGTGCAGGAACGGGCCGCTGCCCACCATCTTGGTCGTCGCTTCCGACGATTCCGCGTGCTCCTTCGGCGAAATCCACGCGCCGAGGTTGCCGCCGAGGTACGAGATGGTGTCAGCGTACGGCGTCTTTGTCGTGATCTTGAAGGTCTGCGCGTCCGGCGTTTCCATCTTGTCGATGAACGAGAGACCCGTCTTGTGGACCGATTTCTCGAAGTTGAGGTAGCGGTCGTACGCGTAGCGGATGTCTTCCGAAGTCACCGCCCGGCCGTTGTGGAACTTCGCGTTCGGCTTGATCTTGAAAGTGTAGGTAAGCGGGTCTGCCTGCTCGGGTAGCTTCTCCGCAAGGTCCGGCTCCATCGCGTTGTCGGCGGGAGCAACGTCTGGCGTGCCCGCCTTGAAGCGGAGCAGCTTGCTGTAGCTCATGCCGTTTACGTACGCCGTCTGGAACGACGTTACGGTGTACGGGTCGAGCAGTGGGTTGATGGCAGGCAGCGTGACGCTGAGTGTGCCACCCGGCTTCGGGGTCTTCGCCGCGGCCGAAGGCGAAGCGGCCGCGGTGCCGCCGCTGCCCCCTGGCTTGGCCGTTGGGGCGGAGCTGTCGTCATCGTCGCCGCAACCGACGAGGGCGAAGGCTCCCGCGCCAACACCCGCGAGGGCCGCTCCGCGAATGGTGGTGCGGCGGCTGACCTTGCGGCGCAGCCAGTAGTTCGAGTTCTCTTCCATACTTCTGTTTCTTCCCCCTCACAGCGCCTCGAGGGCGCAGTGGTTCCTCTGTATTACGTCACTGCCGCAGTCGCGGATCCAGTACGTCCCTTAGTGCATCACCGAATAGGTTAAAGCTCAAGACCGCGAGGCTGATCGCCAGACCCGGCATGAACGCGGTCCACCACGCTCGCTGCCATACCGCCCGGGTATCCTGCAACATGGCACCCCAGCTTGGGTGCGCCGCGTCCGCGATTCCCAGCCCGAGGAAACTGAGCGCCGCCTCCGCGAGGATGGCGTTTCCGATCTGGATGCTCGCTATGACGATGATCGGCGCCACTACATTCGGCAGAACATGCTTCGCCATGATTCGCGGGGTCGTATTGCCGATGCTTTGCGCCGCCTCGATGTACTGCAGGTTGCGGATGCTGAGCACGGCCCCGCGCACGATGCGCGCCGTGGTGGGCGCGATAATCACACCGATCGCGAAGCTAATCAGCAGGAAGGACTTCAGGCTGTAGCCTCCCTGGCTGTTGAAAATCGAAAGGAAGAAAATCAGGAACACGAGCGGCGGGAAGCCGAGCATGACATCCAGTAGCCGGCCGATGACAAGGTCCGCCCACCCTCCGAGATAGCCGCCCACCAGCCCGAGGACGGCCCCGATGAGCGTCCCTACGAATACCGCTCCGAAGCCAACTCCGAGGGAAATTCGGCTGCCCACGATTATCCGGCTGAACATATCCCGGAAGAGGTTGTCAGTCCCGAGCGGGTAGGTTAGCGAAGGAGCATGCAGGCGCGGAAAGCCCTGCGCATCCACTGCGTGCGGAGCGAGCTGGCCAGCAAAGACGGCCACCAGGATAAGGAGAATGCAGAGCACTCCCGCCAGCGCGCCAATTGGCTTCTTGCGGGCCACCCGCCAGAGGCTCTTCAGCGGCCCCTGGCGTGGGCGCAACTCGATCGTTGGGGCGGGACGGGCACTTTCGGCTACAGAAGTCATTAGGAGTACCTGATCCGCGGGTCGATTACGGCGTAGCTGAGGTCCACCAGCAGGTTGAGCAAGACTAGCACCGCCGCGAACAGCAGCACCAGTCCCTGGACCTGAGAGTAGTCCTTGGAGCGCACGGCGCTCAGCGTAAGCCCGCCGAGTCCCGGCAGGCTAAAGATCGATTCAAGCACCACCGTGCCCCCGAACAGCACGCCCACCTGCAGGCCAAAGAGCGTGACCACCGGGATCATCGCGTTCCGGAGGGCGTGACGGATGACCACCACGTTGCCTCGCAGCCCCTTGGCCCGCGCCGTCCTGATGTAATCCTGCCGGAGCACTTCCAGCATCGAGGAGCGCGTAATGCGCGCGAGGCTCGCGCTCAACGCCAGCCCGAGGGCAATCGCTGGCAGGTAAAGCTGCTCGAGGTTCTTGAACGGGTCCTCCCAGATGTTCACGTAGCCCACCGGTGGGCCGTAGTTCCACCAGGTGGAGGGGAACACAATGAGCATCGTGCCCAGCCAGAATGCTGGGATGCTCAGCCAGCCAATTGTCACGAAGCGCAACACGTAATCCCACGCCGTATCCTGCTTGATCGCCGAAATCACCCCAATCGGCAGGGCCAGCACGAGTGCGAGGATCGTCGAGAGGAGCGTCAGCTCGATCGTCAGCGGAATGCGATCCTTCATCTCGCCGAACACATCGCGCTTGGTGATCAGCGATTTTCCAAAATCGCCCTTCAACACCCCGCCCATGTACTTGAAGTACTGCGTGACCACCGGCTGGTCGATCCCCAGCTCTTTGTTGATCGCGTCGCATTGCGACTGCTGCACGTCGGGCGTCTGCAGGACGATGTGGCAGACGTCGCCGGGGATCACGCGGACCGCCGAAAAGACGATGATGCTGATCACGCCCAGGACAAGCAGCGAGAATAGGACACGTTTCACGACGTATGGCGCCACCGAATGTAACCCTCCCCACCAGACACGCTCGAACCGAACTGCACTCCGCCCCGGCGCGCTGATTATTCGCAGCAGAGCCCACCGAGTCAATGCGTCTGACCGCAACTACCGCTGCGCTACCAGTTCATACGTTGAAGAGGATGTTCAGGATGTCTCCGTCGTGGACCACGTACTGCTTCCCTTCGGTCCGCAGCAACCCGCGCTTCTTCGCCTCCGATTCGCTGCCGGCAGCCATCAGGTCCTCGAACTTGATGACCTCGGCGCGAATGAACCCGCGGCGCAGGTCGCTATGGATCTTGCCTGCCGCCTCGGGCGCGGTGGAGCCTGCGGGCACCGTCCACGCCCGGCACTCATCTGGCCCGGCGGTCAAGAAGCTGATCAGCCCCAG
>JBDSEP010000315.1:0-3568 GCA_039919985.1 Tepidiformaceae bacterium
TGTTCGAGGACGCGGACGGCTAGCGGCTTCGAAGCGGGCACCTGCGCTAGAGGTGCTGACTCACGCCGCCATCGACATGAAACACCTGGCCGTTTAGGTAGCCCGAGGCATCCGAGGCGAGAAGCACCGCAAGCGCTGGCACTTCGCTGGCGTGGCCGAAGCGCCGCATGGGGATATAGCGCAGCAGGCGGTTCGCGCCCACCTCGTCCGAGCCACGGCCGGGAGTCCAGTCCATCCACCCGGTGGCGATGCAGTTCGAAGTGATTCCGCGTTCGCCAAGTTCCTGGCTTAAGGCGGCGCTGAGACCGACCACACCGGCCTTGGCGGCGGCGTAAGCGGCCATATTCTCGGTGCCACGTTCGGCGAAGATGCTGGAGACGAAGATGATGCGACCCGGCACGTCTCCCGGGTACTCCTTGAGAAAGGAACGCGCCGCGTAGAACGCGCCGCTCATGTTCACCTGCTGGATGCGCGCGAACTCGGCGTCGGTGGTCTTCTCGATGGACTTGGCGAGTACGGCGTCGGCGTTGTAGACCAGCACCGTGGGCGGCCCGAACTCCTTGCCGAGTTGCTTGAGGCCGACTTGCACGTTGGTCGGCAGTGTCACATCCCACCCCTGCGAGAATGACGCTCGGCCAAGCTTCGTCACTTCCTTGCTGATGCGCTTCGCTTCCATCACTTCGTCGCCATCGAGCGTAGCTGAGGCCACTGCAACGTCAGCGCCGCATTCGGCGAAGCCGAGCGCGATTTCGCGCGCCAGTGGATTGGCGGTGCCAACGACAAGCGCCTTCTTGCCGCTCAGGTCGAAGCCTGGCTTTCGGTCCCATTCAGGCATTGGAGGTCTCCAGGGTGTAGCCAGTAGGGGCGATTCCGCCAGCCAGCCCGCCGCCATCGATCACGAAGACCTCGCCGGTGACGTAGCTGGAAGCATCGGAGCAGAGGAAGACGGCGAGCGGACCGAGCTCCCACGCCTCGCCGAGGCGACGGGCGGTGTTGAAACGGCCGCGCTGGGTGAGTCGTTCGGCCTCTTCTTCGTTTTCCGCTGGATGCTGGGCGACGAAGCCGGGGATGATGCAGTTCACGCGGATGTTTTCGCCGACGAGCGCGCCCGCGCTGCTCTTTGTAAGGGAGATGACGCCCGCTTTCGCGGCCGCGTAACCGAGTGATTGAGGCGACGAGCGCAGGGCGGTGCCGCTCGCCACGTTGACGATGACGCCGCCTTCGCCCTGTTTCAGCAGTTGCCGCGACGCCGCGCGCGTGCAGTAGAAGGTGCTGTGGAGGTTCACTTCGATCGTGTCGTGCCAGTCCGCGTCTTCGAGGTCGCTAATGCGGCTTCCGGCGCCACGGCGGTCACCGATGCCAGCGTTGTTCATCATGATGTCGAGGCGTCCGAAGTGCTCCACAGTCTTGGCAATCAGGGCATCGCATTCCACGCTCTTCTGCACGTTAGTGGGGACGATGAGCGGCTTGCGCCCGCAGGCAGCTTCGATTTCCGCGGCTGCGGATTCAAGCTGCGAGATGGTGCGGCTGGCGATGCAGACGTCCGCACCGGCCTCGGCGAGGGCGATAGCCATCGCCTTGCCCAGCCCGCGGCTCCCGCCAGTGATGACGGCGACGCGTCTCGGCGGGCCATCCAGGCGAAGTGACTCGAGGACCATGACCCCTCCAGGCGGATTGCCGCAATCTCATTCTACCCGCGCCGCGGCGCGATGTTTCGCCCCCGAGGCTAGCGGATGCGGATGGCGGCGATGGCGAGCGTTAGGACTGCCACCCCGTAGCGGTAGAGCACAAATGGAACGAGGCTCCGTGTCCGCAGATAGCGGAGCAACAGGTGGATGACGATGTAGCCCACGGTGGCGGAGCAGGCGAACCCGATTGCCAACTCGCCGAATTCGCGGCCCGAGCTCTCCGAGAGGTCCTTCGCCTTCAAGGCGGCGGCGCCCACAAAGGCGGGCGTCCCAAGCAGAAAAGCGAAGCGGGCGGCGGAATCGCGGCTCAGGTTACGAAAGAGGCCCATGCTCATGGTGGCGCCGGAGCGCGAGACTCCTGGAATCAGCGCGCAGGCCTGCGCGAGCCCAATCAGGATGGCGTCGACGATGCCAATGCTGCCGATCTCGCGATCACGGCGGCTCCAACGGTCCGCCACGAGCATGATTGTTCCCACGACCGCAAGGGTAATGGCGATGATCCAGGGTTGGCGGACGTTCTCCTCTATCCAGTGGTTAAAGAAGAGCCCTGCAACGGCCGCGGGAATCGAACCGAGAGCGAGCAGCCAGAGGAGTTGGCTCTCGGGGCGGTAGCGGCGCATGCGAAACTGGTTCTCCTTCAGGTCCAACAGACCGGACTGGAACATGGTCAGCCAATCACGCCAGAAGTAGACGAGCAGGGCGACGAGCGTTCCCATGTGCAGGCCAACATCGAACGCCAGCCCCTGGTCCGGCCAACGGAAGAGGGCGGGCACGAGGATGAGGTGGCCAGAGGAGGAGATCGGGAGGAATTCGGAGAGGCCCTGGACGATCCCCAGGATTGCGGCGCGCAAGAAATCCATGGAGCCTCAGGCTGAATGCGGGACGATCTACAGGCAACGCGGAATGCGCCCCGGTCTGCTCCCGTCCATCGTGACAGGAACCGCCCGGCTGACTAGGATCGACGACGATGCTCAAGCATATGCACCCGAACCTTGTGCAACGCTGCCTCGCCGAAGCGGCCCGTTCGCCGCGCAGCAACCCTCGCGTGGATTACCCCCGGTGGTACCTGCAACGCTGGCACTTCCTCCCCGAAGGGTACCTTTCGCGACGCAGCGCCGCCGGCTACGAGGCGATCATTCGTCAGCTGTACAACCTGACGCGTGAATCCGCTGTCCTCTCGTCGCTGCTGGGACTGATGCGCGCGCAGAAGCACGAAGATGTGCTGGAGTTAGGTTGCGGGCCAGGGCGTGCCCTGCACACGCTCGCCGCGGGTCTGCCAACAGCCTACCTGACGGGCCTCGACCTCTCCCCGTTCATGCTCGAACGGGCCGAGCAGCGTATCCATGGCGCACCGCGAATCGAACTCGTGCACGGGGATGGCGGGGCACTTCCGTGGGCAGCGCCGGCTTTCGATGCCGTGGTGGCGATTCACTACTTCGGACACCTCCCGGAGTCCGCGCGTGGGGCGGCAATTATCGAGGCTCGCCGAGCCCTCTCCCCGGATGGGCGGCTCTACGTGGTGGAGCATGCCTGGCATTCAACCGTGGGCAACCTCTTCGAACCCGAATCGGAGAGCTCGGCGCTGTTCGGCAAACTTAAGCTCACGTCCTACCGCCCGGCACCCTTGCCTACCTCCTCCACCGGGCTCTCCCGAGAAAGTTGCGCACTCGCCGTATGACACAGCCCGACTACGAACGGATTCGCGTCTACTTGCAGGGGCAGGCTGCGCAGCGCACAACCGATGAGCTCTGCCAGCGCGTGCAGGAGGCCGTGGACGAGCTGGCTGCGGCCGCCCGGGGAGTGCCCGCATCGATGCTGCACGTCATCCCCGACGGCGACGAGTGGACGCCGATGGCCTGCCTGAAGCACTCGGCGGCTTC
>JBDSEP010000050.1:0-3689 GCA_039919985.1 Tepidiformaceae bacterium
GCGTCATCGATAATGCGCTGCACGATGAGTGGCGGCGCGAGCCCCGCCACCGCCGCCACGCTGATGGTGGCCAGCAGCATGCCCACCATCCCAAGGTGTGCGCGATGCAGAAAGAGCGCGCGCTTCAGCGTGGGCCAGGCCGGGCGTTGCGGACGCGCCTTGCGCCGCTCTATCCAGCTGCCGTTATGCCCGCCGAATCCCATCGCTCTCCAGCGTAGGCTTCGACCGAGTACAACGGTACTGGCCGAGTGGGCGGGTCATCCCGCTCGCCGGGAGCGGCGCGAGGCAGGTCCCAACCGTCCGGGCGCCGCCACCATGGTTGGAACTACTCCTTCGAGGCGATGTAGTAGTTGTTGAACATGTCGCCCTCCACCCGGGCCGTCTCGATCTGGGTGAAGCCCGCCTCGCGCATCATCTCGTGCGCCTTCTGCTCTCCCCACATCGTCCCCAAGCCCATGCCATCCAGGGCCAGCGAGACCGTCATGCAGTGCATCGTCGACGACGTGTAGAACATCGGCCCCACAGGGTGCTCCATGTTCTCCTCCAGATTGCTCGAAGCAGCGATGTCCACACAGAAGTAGGTGCCTCCCGGCCGCAGCATCTCGGCGATGGCCGCCAACACTCGGTCCGGCAGAGCCTGGTCGTGCACCGAGTCGAACGTCGTGATCAGGTCGAATCGCGCCGGACCGGCCAGCGTGGCCGCGTCCTTCGCCTCGAAAGTCGCGTTTGTGAGCCCCTTGGCCGCCGCCTCCGCTCGTCCCGCCGCCAGCCCTTCGTCCGAAAAATCGAAGCCCGTAAAGCGGCTGTTTGGGAACGCCTGCGCCATCAAAACAATTGCGTGGCCGCTTCCGCATCCCACGTCGGCAACATCGATGCCTGTCTCCAGGCGGTCCACGAGCCCCGGTACGAGGGGCAACGTGGATTGCAGCAACGTCGCGTCGAACACGTCCGCGCTCATCTCCGCCATCAGGCTCTGGAATCGCGGGAACTTCGCGTATGGCACGCCACCGCCTCGCTCAAATGCACCCACCACGTCGGATTCCACCTCCCCAAAGAGGGCAATAAACTGCGTGAGGTTGGCGAGGTTGTTGGGGCCGGCCGCGCGCGTGAGCATCATCGCGTGCTCGGCCGGCAGCGTGTACTTCCTGGTCGCGGCGTCGTACTCCACGATTCGACCGGTGGTCACGGCGCCAAGCCACTCGCGAACGTAACGCTCGTTCAATCCCGCCGCGCTGGCAATCTCCTCGCTCGTGGATGGCCGGAGCTCGGCCATCGCGTCCAGCAGTCCAGTGCGGTGGCCGATGCTCAGCATCAGCGCGAGGGAGGCGTCGTTGAGGACGCCCATCATCTTTCCGCCGAAGGCTTCCATTTTGGCGGTGTCGAGCTCGATCGTGGTCACGGAATACTCCTGATTGGGATGTCGGATTTTATCCCACGATGTCAAGCTCGAAAAATTACGGCGAGATAAACAATATTGAGTATCGGCCCCGGTGGTCTCGCGGACGAAAAGCTACGCTCGGGCGGCCGAAATCAGGCCCGCCTGCCGGAGCACGCCAAGGATGCGGTCCCGCGCTATCACGCCGATTACACGGCCGTTCTCCACTACTGGCATGTGCAGCAGGCCATCGGTCTCCATCTCCAGAAGTACCTCGGAGACCAGCTTCTCCCGCGCGATGGCGTGCAGCTGCACGCTCGGGATCATCGCTTCTGTGGCCGTCGTCGTATCCCACAGCATCTCCGGGATGGCGCGCATCTGGTAGCCGCTCAGAATGCCCGCGAGCTTCCCCTCGTTCTCCACGAAATAGGTCACGCGAGGGTTGATCTCCAGCACGCCGCGGGCCAGCGACGCCACGCTCATTGCGCCATCCACCACAGGCGGGTTCTCCGTCATCAGGTCCCCCGCCTTGTACTTCTCTAGCGCCCGCACCATGCGATTCTGCGTGAGGCTGGAGCGCGCCGCGTTCTCCAGGAACAGCCCGATCAGGATCAGCCATGCCCCGCCCACCGGGTTGTCGGCGATGAACACGTTCGTACCGAGCGCCCCAACGAATCCCACGCCCATCATCACCCAGGCGATCCCCCTGCCACTCCACGCCGCGATGCTCGTTGCCCGGTTGTAATTCTTGGTGATGAGCCACACCAGCGAGCGAAAAACTCGCCCTCCATCCATCGGGAAGGCGGGCAACAGGTTGAACACGCCGAGAATAATGTTCATCCAGGCCAGCCAGATAAGCACGTAATCCACAGGCCGCGATTCATTCGCGCCGAGCAGGAACCATCCGCCCAGGAACGCGCCACCCAGCACAAGGCTCGTCAGCGGCCCGGCAATCGCCATCAGCAGTTCGTTCATCGGCTTAGCCGCTTCGCGCGTAATCTGCGCCACGCCGCCAAACACGAAGAGCGTAATGCTTCGGACTGGGATCTTGTACGCCTTGGCCACCACGCTGTGCGCCAATTCGTGCAGGATGATCGAGGCGAAGAAGAGCATCACGCTCACTCCCGCCATCATCACGTGCGTCGCGGAGTCACCCCGCTCGTAGAGGTCCGGGTATACCTGCGTGGCGAGCAGGAACGTCGTTACGCCGAACAGCAGAAACCAGCTCGGGTTGACGAGAATCGGAATCCCAAGCAGCGAACCCAGCCGGATGTTTTTCATCTCCATTCAGTCTACAACCCCGGAGGAGACGCCTGAGGTTAAGGGCAGAGGGCCAAGGGTCGGGGCAAGAGCCGCTTGTGTGTGATTTCGCGTGGCCACTCCTTGGATGGTCAGCGTAGGCTCTCTTCGTGAACCGTCCTGTCATCCTTGCCGCCTGCGCCGTCCTTGCGTTCCTCGGAGCGGCCACAATCTGCTACGTCCTGCTGCGTGACGACGCCGCACCGGCCGGCCTCTCAGGTTTTCACCATCCCCGCACTTTGCACCTCGCCCCGGGCGGCCGGCTGATTGTTACTGACCTCGGCACCGGGAAGGACGATGGACGCGTGGTAGCCGTCGACCTCAACTCAGGCAAGCAGGAGACGCTGCTCGACCACCTGCCATCGACCAGGAAGAGTGGACAGCGCTACGCCGACCTCGCTGGCCCATCCGGCGGGGCATTGGCGTACAACGGCGTCGCCTGCGCGGTTATTGGCGATGCAAGCAGGCCCGGCCGCGGCTTCAACAGCATGCGCTGCACGAGCGGATTGACGGTCGACTTCAAGGCGTTCGAAGAGGCGAACAACCCGGATGGCCGCGAGATCGCCAGCAACCCGTACGACATCGTCTCGGACGGCGGGACGGGCTGGTACGTCAGCGATGCCGCCGCGAACGTCGTGCTTCATGTTGATGAAAAGGGAACGATCGAGGTGGCCGCACTCTTCCCGTCGTTCTGCTGCCTGGCGAAGACGGGCGCGGATCCCGTCCCCACCGGGCTCTCGATCGTGGTCAGCGGACGCGGCGACCGCTTGGTCAGCGTCGCGCTGTTTGGTGGCGCGGTCGGATCTGTGGGCAAGACTCCGGCAGAGACCGGCCTCGTGTTCGCAAGCATCCCCAGCGCCATTGCGGTGAACGACAACGGCAAAGACGCCTTCTTCCTCGTCCACGACGACGGCTCGGGATCCCCGAAGTCTGGCGCCATCGTTTCGCGCGATGGAGCGCCGCGCCGGAATGTCGTTACGGGCCTCGATCGCCCGACGGGCTTCGCCGCGTTGCC
>JBDSEP010000055.1:0-4016 GCA_039919985.1 Tepidiformaceae bacterium
GGGCACTGAAAAGCCGCCGCCGCAGAATAGCGCCGTCCGCCCATTCGCACGAGAGCCCGCCGCGAAGTGTCGTGTCTCGTTGAAAAACGTCACGGTAACTGCTCAGTGACTATGTCCATCTATAGGAGATGACGATCTGGAACAGGGGAAGTTCCGACGGGAACGGGCCTTACCGTTGTCGGAGCGTGAGCGTGACCAACCCGACAGGCAAGCCGCCAAGGTCGCGCTTGTAGGATTCGTCGCCGCGCAAGAAGTCGAAGACCGCCATGCCGCGCTCGATGGAGTCGCGCAGCGCGAAGACTTTCGCGATCAGCCCGGCGGCGAGGTGCCCGTAGGCGGGGTCGTAGCCGCTGTTGTAGAGAAAGGTGGTGTCGGCAGATTCGAACGCGAGCGTCATGGCGATGTTCACTCCGTCGAGCTTCAGGCTGGAGAGACGGAGCAGGCCGAGGTCGGCGAAGGTGGCGGCGAGGTCGCGAAGGAAGGCCTCCATCTGCGGGGTGAGGAAGGCGACCTTATCAGGGTGGCTGGCGCGCATGAGGTGGAGGAATCGATCCATTTCGCTGGCGACCGCACGGCCATCCGTCGCGCCTTCGAACGTTACGGTGCCGGCCGCAGACAGGTTGCGCAGCTTCCTCCGTAGTTCGTGGCGCGTGTGCTTGCTCAACCCGCTGAGGTAGCGTTCGAAATCCGAGGGGAGGGCCAACTGCGGGCTCACCGCTTCCGGAGTCTCCGAAAATTGCCATCCCATCGGATCCGCGGCCTCGCGGAAGGCAGCCGCAAGAGGCTGATCGGCGCGCACTCCCCAGGCTTCAAGGCGCGAACTCAGGTCTTCGGTCAGCCATTCGAGCGCTCCGCGTGCGACCGCTGCCTCTGCGCCGTCGGCGACCAGCAGGCCGGCGTAGTCGCAGATTTCGGCGTGGCCGAGGATTCGAGCGCCGTCCCGCTCCATTGCCAGGGGCACAACGCCCACGAGCTTCTCCTCCACACGGACCGAGAGAAAGACCGGCGCTGCCTTCGAGCCGAATTGTCGGAGCCAGACTTCGTGCCATGCGGGGTGGGCGAAGGGCGTGGCCTGGCGGGTTTCGGAGTGAAGCGACGCCCACTCCTCGCGCAGGCTTGCGAAGCTTTCGGAGGTGATCATCGCTGCCGAAGAGCGGCGGTGACGGCGTGTTCCTTCGGGTTCCATCGAGGTCATTCTACGTGGCGGTGGCGACGACCCAGCCCTTGCTTGCCGACACCGCTCCTACAGTTCGAAACCGAGCCCATCCTGTGCCACTACGACTTCGCCGGGGAAGAGGCGTTCCGCGGTGGCAAGCAGACGGTCCGCCTTTTCGCCCGGGTTGAGGTGGGTGAGCACGAGTCTCTGCACCCCTGCCTCCTTCGCAATCGCGCAGACTCGGGTGAGCTCCGAGTGTGAGGCGGCGAAGGCAGCGCGGATGTTCTCTGCCACGTTCGGACGCAATCCGTTCACCCAATCCTCGATGCCTTCGTTCGAGTAGCACTCGTGGATCAGGACGTTCGCCGCCGCCGCGAGGGGGACCATGATCTCTGGTGCGGGCGTCGTGTCTCCACTGAAGACAAGGCTCCGCCCCTCGCACTCGATGCGCCGCGCGAGGCAGACGAGTTCTGGGGTGTGGGGGACGACGACTGCGCGAATTTTGAGGCCGAGCAGTTCACGCTCATCGTTGTCCCCCACCTCGAGCACGGGCACCTCAAGCGGGGTGTCGTAATGGGGGACTCCGGGCAGCCGCGAGACCAGCTGGGTCAGGCTGGCTGCCCGCTCGACGTAGGCGCTCGTCCCCGGCGGGCCCTGCACGGAAGGAATCGCGCCGTTCGGGAAGACCATGTGAGCGAGGAGTTCGGGGAAACCCTGGACGTGATCCATGTGGAGGTGGCTGATTAACACGCTGTGAATGCGGCGCAGCGGGACGCCCGATTCGAGGATCCTCCAGAGCGCGCCCGGCCCACAGTCGAGGAGGAAGGCGTCGTCGCCCCGCCGCAGGAGGATAGACGTGGCGGCGCGAGGCGGGGCAAGACCGCCGGCGGCCGTGCCGCAGAAGGTGATGTTCACGCGCGCAGTATAGCGGCGGGGTGGGGGCTCGAAATTCCCAGCGGCGATGGAGTCGGGGGCGGGAACTCGAATTCCCAGCGGCGATGGAGTCGGTGGCGGGTGCCCTTTCTCGCGTATTAACGAAAATTTCGGTAGGGTAGCGTTGTGAACGGTGAGCCGGTGAACACCGCCGAACGAGTGATCCGGCGCTTTGGTGGACAGAGCGCGCTGGCAGCACTCCTTGGCAGGCGTCAGAGCACCGTTCAACACTGGGCGAAGACGGGCAGGATTCCGGCGCAATGGCACCGGATTCTGATGACGCTCGCCCGCGATCGAGGTGTTGTCTTGGAACCGAAAGATTTTGTAGCTTCTCCCGTCCGCGCGGTGGAGCCTGCGAGCGGAAAGCTCGGGGTGCTGCTGGTGGGCCTTGGCGCTGTCGCCACCACGTTCATCGCGGGGGTGGAGAACTCGCGCCGGGGGACCGGGCGGCCGATCGGCTCCCTCACACAGATGGGCACGATTCGGCTGGGGAAGCGGACCGAAAAGCGCTCGCCTCTGATCAAGGACTTCGTGCCCCTGGCGGAGCTGGACCAACTCGTGTTTGGCGCGTGGGATCCGATCCCGGATAACGCCTACGAGGCAGCGCTGAAGTGCGGCGTGCTCGACAAGCATGAGCATATCGAGCCGATCAAGGACTTTCTCAGCTCGATCGAGCCGATGCCCGCTGTCTTCGACCAGTATTATGTGAAGCGTCTGACTGGCAGCAACGTGAAAACAGCGGAGAACAAGCTGGCGCTGGCTGAAAAGATCCGCCAGGACATCCGCGACTTCAAGGCGAAGAACGGCTGCGAGCGATTGGTCATTGTGTGGTGTGCGTCGACGGAGATCTTCATGGAGCCGGGCGAACAGCACATGAATCTCGAGAACTTCGAGGCGGCGATGGAATCGAACGACCAGCAGATTGCGCCCTCTATGCTCTACGCTTACGCGGCGATGATGGAGGACGTGCCGTTCGCGAACGGCGCACCGAACCTCTGCTGCGACATCCCGGCTATCGTGAAGCTGGCGAATGATAGGGGCGTGCCGATCGGCGGCAAGGACTTTAAAACGGGTCAGACGCTCCTGAAGACGGTGCTGGCACCGATGTTCAAGGCGCGAATGCTGGGCGTTGCGGGCTGGTATTCGACGAACATCCTCGGCAACCGCGACGGGGAAGTGCTGGATGACCCCGAAAGCTTCAAAACGAAAGAGGAATCGAAGCTGGGCGTGCTCGAATATATCCTCCAGCCGGACCTGCATGAAGAGCTTTACGGCGAGATGTATCACAAGGTGCGGATTAACTACTACCCGCCGCGTGGGGACAACAAAGAGGGCTGGGACAACATCGATATCTTCGGGTGGTTGAACTACCCGATGCAGATCAAGGTGGACTTCCTCTGCCGCGATTCGATCCTCGCCGCACCGCTGGTGTTGGACCTTGCGCTCTTCTTCGACCTTTCGAAGCGAGCTGGTTTGAAGGGCATCCAGGAGTGGCTTTCGTTCTACTTCAAGAGCCCGCAGCACGCAGCGGACCTTTACCCCGAGCACGACCTGTTTATCCAGCAGACAAAGCTGAAGAACACACTGCGCTACATGATGGGCGAAGAGCAGATCACCCACCTGGGAATCGAGTATTACGACGAAGGCGAGGAGTAGCTGGTCGCCGCGAGCCGCGGCAAGCCCTTAGCTTTCTAGCTTCCGGACGAGGTTTGCCAGGGCCACTCCGGGCGTGCCTCCACTAACGTGGAGGTCGCACCGTAGGCGGCATTGAAAAGCGGAGACGCGGGCGGTTAGCTTCCTGCGCCGCCCACTGGCATTGGTTCCCGGAGGATTTCGGGGAGGGGGACGTCGGCCGGGGAGCGGGGCACGTTCGGGAGCGCGCGGTCGGCTTTGGGCATGGGCTTGGGGGCCCAGTGGTCTTCGAACT
>JBDSEP010000092.1:0-6215 GCA_039919985.1 Tepidiformaceae bacterium
CCGCTCGCGCGGTCATGGCCTGGGCCACTCCGCTCGTCCGCGAGAGTATGGTGAAAGGTAACGACCTGGACTACGAAGAGCGTCGCGACTTCATGCGTGTCCACCGCTTGGGCGGAAAACCCTGCCCGCGCTGCGGCACCACCATAAGCGAGATCACCGCCAACCAGCGCATCACCAGCTTCTGCCGCAACTGTCAGCCAGAGATGCCGGCGTAGTCGCCACCTCTGTGGTCGGAGGACCTGCAGCCACGCGCCCGACTACTCCACAGTTACCACTCCGACCATCGCTACCTCGTGGTAGTCACAGCGGAACTTGTAAACGCCCGCCTCCGTCGGGACCTCCCACGTCAACTCCCCGCTTTTGCCACCTGCTATCGGTTCCGGAGTCGAGATCCAGGGGCTCTCGCGGTAGATTCCGCGCACTGAGGCCACGTGCATGTTGTGCGGCACGCGCCCCGCGTTCGGAAGGCGAAACCGCACGACGGTCCCGCGCGTCACGGTGATCGCCTTCGGCTCGAACAGATCATCGAGCATCGTCACTATGATCTCACGGTCCACCTGCCTGGCGGCGCTGCTGGTCGAGAGCGGCGTTGATGCTGGTGGTTCCGCCTCGCCCTTCCCGCACGCTATTGCGCCGGTCAACGCCATCATTGCGAGGAGCGCGATCGTCGACCCTCTCCATCTCATCGGTTTTGTTCGGCGGTCGTCCATGTCCCCATTCGAGCGCATCGTCGGCTGCTGCTGAACGGCCCTTCGGCGGTGCTAACGGGGCCAACGGGCCCTGCTCCTCGCCCTCCGCGTCTTCGGGAGTGCCAGCCTCCGCCACCGGGGTTCGGCGCAGACTTCACGTAGAAGTTACCGAATCGCGCTTTCTTCTCCTCTCGGCACCGTCGACGGTGCAGATAGCCCACCGCGGCTCTGAAGAGGTTACTTGTGAAACGACGATTTCTGCCCTCAGCGGTGATGATTGCGGCGCTCTCCGCCCTCGGCGCAGTCGCCGTCTTCGCTGCGAGTTCCGATACCCTCCTTCAGGGTGGGGACGACTTGCGCATCCGCTGTACTGGCACCAAGCTCACCACTACCCGCGTGAGCACTAATGAAGTGCTCGCGAAGTGCGTTGCCGCACCTACCTCCACTCCCACTCGGACCCCGCTTCCAGCCACAGCCACCGCTTCGCCGACACGGACTGCGACCCCGGCGTCCACAGCGACTCCCGCCGCCACCCCCACGGCGACGCCCGTGAGCGGCGGCTTCTCCCCGATGCTCGGCGGCTGTCCGGTGTTCCCCGCGAACAACGCCTGGAACACGGCCGTCTCCAGCTACCCGGTGGATAGCAACTCCGCCAGCTACCTCAGCGGCATTGCGGGGCTCGGCGGCAACCAGGCGCTCCACGCGGACTTCGGTTCGAATCTCACCTACGGCATCCCATTCGTCATTGTTACCAGCTCCCAGCCCACCGTGCCGATTACGTTCACCGCCTACGGCGACGAGAGTGATCCTGGCCCCTACCCTGTACCCCTGAACGCCCCCGTGGAAGGCGGCTCCAGCAGCACCGGCGATCGCCACGTACTCGTTCTCCAGCAGGGCGCCTGCAAGCTCTACGAAATGTACCGCGCCTTTCAATCCGGCAGCGGCTGGAACGCCGATTCCGGAGCCGTGTTCGATCTGAACTCCAACGCCCTCCGCCCGGAAGGCTGGACCTCCGCCGACGCCGCGGGATTGCCGATTCTCCCCGGCCTCGCCCGCTACGACGAGGTGAAGTCCGGCCAGATCAATCACGCTCTGCGGTTCACTGTTGCCCAGACCCAACGCGCTTACATCCACCCCGCGGTCCATTGGGCGAGCAGCTCCACAGCCACGAACCTGCCTCCGATGGGCCTCCGTCTGCGCCTGAAAGCCAGCTACGACATCTCCTCCTTCACCGGCGATAGCCGCGTCATCCTCCAGGCCATGAAGACCTACGGAATGATCGTTGCCGACAATGGTTCGAACTGGTTCGTCAGCGGTGCCACGGACTCCCGCTGGAACGACACTGACCTGGACCAGATGAAAACGGTTCCAGGCAGCGCCTTCGAAGTCGTCACTACCGGTGCCATCGTGAGGTGAGCGCCAGGGCGAGGACGCTCGCCCACCGAACGCCTGGCATTCTGTGCTGAAGATGGGCAGGGGGCGCGGGAAAGCCTGGATCGCTCGCCCGACTGAGCAGCAATGCTCGAACTACGGGCCGATCAGTACCGTCGGAAGCCCGGGCCCTACGACCATTCCGCCGTGTGCCGTCTGGCTTAGGAGCCGCGCCGCTGGCTTCCCCATGAAGAACACCGTCGGGCTCCCCATCACTACCGTCGAGGGCGGACCCACACAGACGCAGATGTCCCCCATGACCGATGCCGGGATCGAGCCGATCAGCACCGTTGGCGCGCCGGGGCCCACGATTGGCCCGCCCACATGCGGCACCAGGACCGTAAGCGCTGGGCAGACGTGCTGATCGACACCGATACGGACCGCAGGGAATGGCATGGCCGCAGTATAGCCTGCCCGCCGCCCGCACGGCGCGTCGATCTCCCACTTTTCCAACCGTGAAACGAGGGCCACTCCTGCGAGCAGCCCTCCTTCGACAACGTTGCTGGAACGCCTGCGCTAAGCGTCGAAATACATGTGGAACTCGTGCGGATGCGGGCGCATCCGGATCGGGTCCACTTCGTTCTCGTATTTGTACGCCAACCACGTCTCGATGAGGTCCGGGGTAAACACCCCGCCCTGCAGCAGCCAGTCGTGGTCCTCTTCCAGCGCCTGCAACGAACCTTCGAGGGACTGCGCGACGGTCGGAATGTTCTTCAACTCATCCGGACTCAGATCGAAGAGGTTCGTCTTGTCCAGCGGAGGGCCCGGGTCCCATCCGTTGCGGATACCGTCCATGCCGGCCATCAGCACCGCTGAGAACGCCAGGTAGGGGTTCGCAGTTGGGTCTGGCGGTCGAAACTCCACGCGCTTCTGGCGCGGGTCGGGGCTCACCAGTGGGATACGGCAGGCCGCCGAGCGGTTGCGCGCGCTATACACCAGGTTCACCGGCGCTTCGTACCCCGGTACCAGCCGCTTGTAACTGTTCGTAGTTGGCGCGCAGAGCGCCATCAGCGCCTTGCCGTGCTTCACCAGCCCGGCGATGTACGCCAGGCACATCTGGCTCACCCCGGCGTACTGGTCCCCCGCGAACAAGTTCGCCCCGTCCCGCCAGATAGAGAGGTGCGTGTGCATCCCCGAACCGTTGTCCTGGAAGAGCGGCTTGGGCATGAAGGTGGCAACCTTGCCATGCTTCTTCGCCACGTTCTTCACGATGTACTTGTAGAGCATCGCCTTGTCGGCCATTTTCGTCAGCGTGTCGAAGCGCATGTCGATTTCGCCCTGGCCGGCGGTCGCCACTTCGTGGTGGTGAAGCTCGATCTGGATGCCGCACGCTTCCATGATCTCGACCATCTCATTTCGAATGTCCGTCATCGTGTCGTGCGGGCTAACCGGGAAGTAGCCCTCCTTGTAGCGCGGCCGGTAGCCCTGGTTCAGGCCCCCCGAAAGCGTCGAGTCCGCCCCGCTGTTCCAGATCCCTTCGTCCGAATCCACCGAATAGAAGGAGGAGTGCTGGTCGCTTCCAAACCGCACCTCATCGAAGACGAAGAACTCCAGCTCCGGGCCGATGTAGACGGTGTCCCCGGTGCCCGAATCCTTGACGTACTGCTCCGCCTTTTGCGCCACATACCGGGCATCGCGGCTGTAGGGCTGGCGCGTCACCGGGTCTTCCACGTTGCAGATAACCGAGATAGTCGGCGCCTGGATCGCCGGGTCGATGATCGCCGAGTCCGGGTCCGGGATGAGGAGCATGTCGGACTCCTCGATCTTCTGGAACCCGCGAATGCTCGAACCATCGAAGCCGTAGCCGCTGCGCCACGGCGAGCGTTCGTAGTCCGTCCAATCGTTCAGTTCGTGGATCGGTCGCGTCAGGTGCTGCCACTGGCCAAACAGGTCTACAAACTTAACGTCCACAAACCGGACGCCATTGCTGGCACAGAAGGCTTTGATCTCTTCGGGAGTCATGAGTGGTGGGTCCTCGCTTTGTTTCGGGCGTGTTATGGCATTGTGAGGTTTTTCACGCTCTCCGCCCAGCGTTAGCTGCGTGAAGTTCCTGTTACGCGGCCGGAAGGTGGAGCTCGTGCCAGCGAAGGGTAGAACCGCGGTGTTACCGCTCGATTGCACTGTTGTTACGAACAGATGTCGAAATCCCTCAGGCGACCGCTTCCGGCTCCGCAATCATCCTCGAGTTTCCTCGCTGCGCTATCAGCATTGGCCCGAAGAGCAGGACCGCTCCGAGCGTCATGGCCCCGCCCAACAGGAACGCCGCGCTCGTCCCCGATTCATCTGTCGCGAATCCCACGGCGGGGGCCAGCGCGGCCAGCGTGAAGCTGTGCACCATCCCCTGGATCGAGAGCACCGTAGCCCTCCGCTCTGAACTAATCCGTCGGTTCACAAAGCCACTGGAGATCGGCTGAATCGCCGACCCAAAGCCCACGAGCATCGGCAACGCGGCGTAGCCTGCCAGACCCGGCATGCTGGCCAGCACGAAATATGCAGCAACTCCAGCCAGCGGCAGGCCAACCAGCGCCCGCACGGTCCCTACCCGCGCGCCAATCCTTCCCGCCACCACAGAACCCGCGAATCCCGCAAAGAACACCGGCACCTGCAGAAAGGAAAAGCGCGCTCCCACCTCTACGCCCCGCTCAACGAGGTACGGCTGGATAAGGTAGTGGCTCGCCACCAGCGTCGCCGCCGATGCCCCCGCCAGCAACACCACGGCACGCACCGCGGGCACCCGCCACATCTCGCCAAACGCCTCGCGGATCGAGGCGATGTACGGCGCGTGCGGTCGGTCCTCCCGATCCCGAGGAGGCTCCTTGAGTGAAAGGGCGACCAACCCGGCCACCACGCACGTCGCCGCTCCCAGGAGGATGGTGAACCGAGTGTCTATCGATGAAGCCACCGGTCCACCGAGCATCGTCGCTATGCCCGCGCCCGCCCAGCTCAACCCGGAGCCACGCCCCGCCAGCTTCTCGTACTCTGCCTCGCGTCCGGCAAGCTTCAGCGTGTCGAACAGCAGCGCCATATCCGCCCCGGACATCAGCGTGTGAGCCACCGACCAGACCATGAACGAGGCGAGCAGCACCGCAAACGATGTCGCGAAGGCGAAGATGAGTGCCGCCAGGCCCAGGCAGAATGCCCCCAGGGCCAGGGATAGCGACCGCCCGTAGCGGTCCGCCACCGCCCCCGTGGGCACCTCCAGGACGACGATGCCAACGAGGAAGAGCCCCTCGGCCCCCGTCACCTCCGTCAGTGAGAAGCCGCGCTCGATCGTCAGGAAGACGATCCAAACCGGGATCCAGAGCTGGAACTCCCGTAAGAACCAGAACGCCTGGAGTAGCCGCAGATTGCGATTGAGGTGGCTCTCCACGTGGCAATCCTAACTGCTCTTCGCCCCCAACCAAGATTTGCGGCCCGCGCTTCCCGCTCAGGGGTGCTCAGAGAAACGTGAGACATACGCGCCCACCGGTGAGCGAGAGGTAATGGCGATGCGGTTCCAGCTGTTGATCGTGCAGATCAGGAAGACGACCTTCGCGTACTCCTCCGGCTCGAACCACTCCAACGCCTCTTCCACCACGTCGTCGGGGACGTGACCCTGGGCAACGAGCGTGATCGCTTCGGTCAGCGCCAGAGCGGAGCGCTCCCTCTCGCTGAAGAAGGGCGTCTCTCGCCAGCCATTTAGGGCGTACAGCCGTTGCTCCGTTTCGCCCCGGGCTCGCGCGTCCTTCGTGTGCATATCGATGCAGTAGGCGCAGCCGTTGATCTGCGATGCCCGTGTCTTCACCAGCTCGATAAGCGTCTGGTCCAGGCCGGAGTTGGCCACCACCGCTTCGAGCGCGGCCACCGCCCGGTAGCCTTCCTTGAATTCTGCGGAAACGTTGGGACGACTACTTCTCTGTTCGGTCATTCCCTATTCTGCTGCGAAAGCGCGTCTCCGTTCTCGTTCCAATTCAGCACGTGGTGTCAGACCACTCGAGCGGCGCGGCGTGGCCGTTCCGCTCGTTTGCTACCCGGCACTCGGCACTCGGAACCTAAACGGCCACTTCCCCGCGCTCGCCCGTGCGTACGCGGACCGCCTCTTCCACGTGTGAGACG
>JBDSEP010000121.1:0-2882 GCA_039919985.1 Tepidiformaceae bacterium
GGCCGGGCCCCTTCCAGCTTTTCGCACCGATGCTGGCGACAGCGTCTGCCATCCCCGCCGGAGGAAGAGACGCTTGGTCCTTCGAACCGAAGCTCGACGGCATTCGCGTGGTCGCGGGGGTGCACGAGGGCAAAGTGACGCTTCGATCCCGAGGCGGAATCGACCTGGCGGCGCAGTATCCGGGCATCGTCGCGGACCTCACGGGGCAACCCGTTTCCGCGGCGGTGTTGGACGGCGAGCTTGTCGCCGTGGCCAAAAATGGACGCGCCTCCTTCGAACTGCTGCAACAGAGGATGAACCTTCGCGATGCTGGCCAGATAGCGGACGCGGAACGAAACATCCCGGTGGTCTATTACGTCTTCGACCTTCTGCACGCCGACGGTTTCGATCTCGCCGGAGCAGCGCTGCGAGACCGGCGAGAGGCGCTCGTCCGCATACTCAATCCTTCCGGGCGAGTAAGCCAGGTTGCGGTGATCGAGACGGACGCCGAAGGCGCCTACGAAGCTGCCATGGCGAGCGGCTTCGAGGGGATCGTGGCGAAGCGCGAGGAGAGCCCTTACCAACCCGGGAGACGGAGTGTTTCCTGGCTCAAGCGCAAGGCGAAGGAGCGTGACGAGTTCCTGGTCGCCGGATTCACCCCTGGCAACGGAGCGCGCGCCGATAGCTTCGGCGGGTTGATTCTCGCCGAGGAGGTCGAAGGGGCGCTGGCCTATCGCGGACGGGTTGGCGGCGGCCTGACCGACTCGCAGGCGAAGGCGCTGCGCAAGCGGCTCGCCGAGTTGGTCGAGCCGGCGCGGCCGTTTGCGAAGGCGACTCCGGAGGACCGCATCACGACATGGGTTCGGCCTGAAGTGCGGGTGCTGGTGGAGTACCACGAGAAGACCGCGGGCGGCGTACTGCGCCAGCCGGTATTTAAGGGCGTGGTCGAGGACGGCGTTGCCTCTGAGAGCACATTCGCCGTGGTGACGTCGCCTCCCTCTTCGCCCCAAAGGGCGCCGGAGGCGACCGACTCGCTCGCCGAACAGTTGGAGCGCGCAGGCGAACGAACCACCCTAGAGGGTGAAGGCTGGAAGTTGCCGCTCTCCAACCTCGGGAAGGTGATGTGGCCGGCAGTGGACGGCGGGCCAGCAATCACCAAGCGAGACCTCCTACGATATGCGCTGGAGATCTCGCCGCTGGCGGTGCCCCACCTTCAAGATCGGCCGCTAACCCTCCTCCGATTCCCCAACGGGACGGCGGGCAAGCGGTTCTATCAGCGGCACTGGGAGAGCAAGCCGCCGACATTCGTGCAGACCGTTGTTGCCTTCGCCGAAGGGGAGGGCCTCGACCGCGAGTGGTTGTTGTGCAACAACTTGCCGACGCTGCTCTGGCTCTGCCAGATCGCGGACATCGAATGGCACGCTTCTCTGGCGCGCGTCTCCCCCGCACCAGACGCGTTCGACTTACCTCTTACCTTCACGGGCTCGGAGGAAGCGATAGATGCCTCGCCGCTCAATCATCCAGATTTCTTGCTCTTTGACCTCGACCCCTACATTTACGCGGGCACCGAGAAACGCGGCGACGAGCCGCAGCCCAGCCGCGCCGGCTTCGCCAAGACCGCAGAAATAGCGCTCGAGCTGAAGGTCGTGCTGGACTCCCTCAACCTGGCTTCGTTCGTCAAAACTTCCGGCGCTACCGGTATCCACGTCTTCGTCCCCATCGTCCGCAACCTCGAATACGATGCGGTTCGCGCGGCCGCCAACACGATTTTCGCGGAAGTAGCCTCTCGCCGCCGAGGGGAAGTGACCATGGAGTGGGCGACGACGAAGCGCACGGGCAAAGTGTTCCTGGACGCCAATATGAATAGCCGCCACAAGAGCCTCGCCGCACCGTACTCCCCACGCGCGAAGCCGGGCGGCCCCGTTTCCGTGCCCTGCAGCTGGGTAGATCTGCCCGGCGCCTACGCCGGCGACACCACGCTGCTCGATCCCTGGTGGGCTCGCCGGGAAGACCCCTGGGCGGGCATCCTCGAAGCAAAACACGACCTGAAGGCGTTGCTCGGCCTCGAATAACGACAAGATCTGACGCGTTCGGAGCCTATTTTCGTCTCGAGTCTTGGTCCGGGAGTCGTTGAGATGGCCGAAAGAAATGATCAGCTGCTGTATCAGGTGAGCGATTTGCGGTATCATGCGAGGGTGTCGCGAGGAGATTCGAAGCACGACCACCGTCGCTCGCTCTCGGCAAAGGGCACGGCGCTCGATACCGCCCTGGTGGGAGTCGATCGCGGCGCGTGGAGCCCAAGTGAGGCGCGCCAGCTCATTGCCCGCATCCTCGATGCAACCACCCTGGATTACGACGAGCGGGTAGAGGTCTTGGGGGGCGCGCTGGTCTCAGAGGCTGTCCGGCCACATTGGGAATCCGGGCTCTCCGCTGGCGAAGCCCATGACCGGCTCTGCCGCATAGACCCGGAACTTGCTGAAGTGATCGAGGCCGTCGGAGGCATGCTCCTGAGCCGGGCGGAAGCGCAAGACGATGCCCGCACTCTTATCGGGCAGGTGCAGTCGAGGCTGCTCTCCCCCCTCGCAGCGCGCGAGAGCGATTAGCCGGCGCCCCGTCCCCCTTGGCGTGCCCGCCATGCGCCGGCCGCCCTAAGCGCGTTTGCAACGCGCTCGCAACGCCTCTGGCGTCTCGCTGAGCACGCTGCAACTCCTTCTCCGAGACCATGAAGTCACCAAATAAGGAGGCGTCAAAATGACGAAGTTTTTGGAAGACATCACTCGCCACGTCGAAGCCGAAGAGGGCCACGCGGTCGCATGGGGAGGCGGTAGCCTGCTGACCATCGTCCTGGTTGTCCTACTCCTCGTCTGGCTCTTCTAAGCCTGAGTTGCCCGGCAGCCGCCGCG
>JBDSEP010000124.1:0-6051 GCA_039919985.1 Tepidiformaceae bacterium
GCGTCAGCGATCGCCAGTCGGCCCACCTCCGCGAGCATCCCGAGTGTGGTCGCGCCCTCGGTGTAGCGCGTGGGTTTGAACTCGCCGATCCCGATGATGGCAGCCTTTCCGCGCATCGTCATTCGCATCACTCCCGGGCCGAAAGTGGGGACAGCCTAGCGCGAATCGGGCCACACGTCGCGGGGCGCTGGTCGCACTCGAATCCGCAGGGGAATTGCAACTCGCTCGTCGCGCTCCTGGTGAGCGGTCGACTTCCGGTCGCGAGCGGTCGATCCCGTCATTCCGCTATGACGAGCCGATAGCCCGCGTCGTACGCATCGAGGGCGCACAGGTCGCCGTATCGTCGCTTCCACGCGCCCGTCTCGACATCCTCGGCCAGCCTCTGCAGGCCGCTTGCGGCGTCGCCGATTCTCCAGAAGGCCGAGCTGCCGGAACGAATATGCGCGTCGAGATAGGCCTCGGGCCTGCGCCAGTACGCATACAGGAAGCCGTCGCTGCAATCGTGCGGTACCAACAACGGGGCGATCGTCACCCGACCGAGCCAGCGAGCATAATCGGCCATCGCTGGCATCTGGGCATCGTCCAGCACGGCCAGCTCCGGCACATACTCCGTCAGCCACGGCCGGCACGACGGGTCGAAGGTGAGCAGGACAATCCTGCCGCGAGTCACCCGACGAACTTCGCGCAATCCCGCCTCCTTGTCCGGCCAGTGATGAACGGTGAGGATCGCCATAGCGGCGTCGAAAGCGTCGCGTTTGAACGGAAGGTCGTCCGCCCGAGCCTGAACGGCTCTGGCTGCCGATGGAGGGCGCTTCCGGATCATCTCGATCGACGGCTCGGCGGCAGTCACACGTCGATCGGCAGGCTCGTAGGAGCCGGTCCCCGCACCGATGTTGAGCACCGTGTCCGCTTCACCAAGGGCCTTTGCGATCGCAGCAGCGATGCGCGGGTCGGGCTTGCGGAGTTGGGCATAGTTGAGCCCGATGGTGTCGTATAACTCCGCCATCCGTTCAGCTTCGTGCGATTGCCGAAGTCCCGCAAGCGGTCCGAAGCCAGGTGTCGTTGCGCGACTAAGTGGCCCGAGAACCCGGCCACCGTGATCAACCGGGCGGGCGAATCCTCTAGCCTCGTGCAGGAGGTGCTGCCCGCAGCCACGTTCCTTGAGGACACCGTCGCAGAACACTCGCTACCAGCGCTGTCCCGGCGGCGGTGCCTTATCCGATGTTGCGCCAGACATGTGGGCCGCCGAGGCTCCGGCCCTCCACGGCCAGCTCGCCGCATCTGGCGTGAACTCCGTGAGTGGCTGGCCGGCCAGCGCGGCCGCGGCCCGGAGCGCCCGCGATGCGCCCGCCGGGTCGTGCACGCGAAAAATGCGCGCGCCCTGTGCGAATGCGAGGGCACTCAAGACGTGCGTCTCCAGGTCCCGCTCAGCCGGCGCGCGCCCGCCGATGCTGCCGATGAAGTGCTTGCGCGAATGAGCGAGCAGGATCGGCAGGCCGGCCGAACGCAACTCCCCCAGTCGCTGCAGGACGGCGATATCTTCCCCGTGACTTTTGCCAAACGCGATCCCCGGATCGATCGCCACTGCCTCGCGCGCGAACCCGAGGGCCAACAGCTCGTCTGCACGCCGCTCCATCCAGGCAACCGTTTCGGACACCACATCGTCGTACTTCGGAGGAGATTCTGGCCTCTGTTTCGGGACGCTGTAGCTGTAATTCAACACATAGCCCGCCCCCGCACGCAGCGCCTCCGCCGCGGTGGCGCTGCCCAGCGTCATCCCGCTGATGTCGTTGATAATCTCGGCACCCGCTTCCAGCGCCGCCCTCGCTACGGCGGGTTTGTAGGAATCGCAGGAGACGAGGTGCCCTTCTGCCACCAGAGCTCTTACGGCGCGGCCCACGAGTTCTGTCTCAGCCCCCTCCTCGAGCACCGGGCGGTCCGCCCGGGCGCTCTCAGCGCCGACGTCGATGATCTCCGCTGCGGCCGCTCGAAGCGCTGCGGCGCGCGCCACCGCTGCCCCGAGGTCGGCGCCCACACCGTCGCCCGAAAAGGAATCGCTGGTCAGGTTGAGGATGCCCATGATCGTCGGCCGATCGAGCGCGAGCTCTCGCGTCCGCAGCTTCCAGCTGCTGACCGGGTGCAGGTAGCGCCTGATGCGTCCCGCGAGCGAGCCGTCCATCGTCTCCAGGACGCTAGACAGGCGGTCCAGTTCAGCCGCGCTCGCTACCACCTTCGCCGGGTCACCATTCAGGTCGACGCCGATGCCGGCGGCGCTCGTAGCCAGCGCGAGCAGGTCGCGGTCCGCTGAGAGGAAGACGGTGTGTGGGGCCCCAACGTCCGCCGCCAGTTGGGCTGGTGAGGGCGGCACCGCCCGGAATTCGGGGATCAACGCGCGGCGCTCGTCAGCGCATCGATCATCCGTCGCGTCTGCCAGAGATGTTCGAGGTCGTGCTGGTACATCTCGCGGGTCAGTTCGAGCACCGTCATCCGCCCGCGATAGGGGTGAATGCCCGCCCGCTGCCAATCCGATTCGCCGAGGTCCCAGAGCATGTACGTCGCCCGGCGGCGGAGATAGTGGAACTCCTCCAGCATCTCCTCCTCGTCGGTCTCTTCGTAATCCTCCGGGAAGGGGATGTCGTCAACATCGACATGCGGGATCGCGGACTCACGCCGCGAGTTCATGATCGCGTCGAACTGGCCAAGGAAGCCTCGCTCGGTCTGGCGCACGTGGTAGGGGATGGCCTGCAGCCGCCAGCCGTCGTCCTGGCCACGGCCGGGCTCAATCAGCTGCCGCGGATGGAGGCCATCAAACGCGCGTTGCAGCTCTCCGGAAGCCTCGCCCAGGGCCTTCAGCAGAAACGATGGGTCGCTCCCCGCCTGTCGCACATACCGCATACGGCGATTGTACGGCAGCGCTCCAAGAGAGCCCGACCAAAATTTACGTCACCACGAGCGGGACGCCATCCTTGCAGAGCTGGCACTCCGCAGCTTCGAACGAAGCGATCGAGATGCTCAGGCAGGCGAACAACGGGACGCCGAACGCCACCTTGCCCCCGGTGCGGTCCACCAACACGCCGACGCCCACCACTTCGGCGCCTCGTTCGCGCACCGCAGCCAGCACTTCGCGGATGCTCCCGCCCGTGGTCAGCACGTCATCGACCACGATCACGCGGTCGCCCGGACCGACCTCGAACCCGCGCCGGAACTCGCGCTCGTGCTCCGAGCCATCCTTCCGTTCGGCGATGATGCTGGGCAAGCCAAGGTGCCGGGCCGTTTCGTAGGAGAGAATGATGCCGCCGGTTGTCGGCCCCGCGACCACCGTGGCCGTGCCTCGAAAGTGCTCTGCGATCTGGCCGCAGAGTTCGCCGGTGAGGTCTGGCCACTGGAGGATGCGGAACTTCTCGACGTACGTATCACCATGGCGGCCGCTGGCAAACTGAAAGTGGCCGCGGAGTACCGCGCCGCGGGATTGCAACTGTTCTTCGAGGTGGATGGTCACGATTAGCGAGCCTATCGCGGTGGCTCTCGACGGTCTAGCGAGAGCCCTCTCTAGCGCCCGACGCGCGCCTCATCGACTCTCTGCGTCGTGAGCTTCGGGACGCCATCTTTGGTCGAGATATTGCCCGCCTCATTCGGTGCCAGCCCGAATTTGCTCTTCGGCCAGTACGAGACCATCGCCTTGCCGATGACCAGGTCTTTCGGTACGAACCCGACCTGCTGGCTGCGGCTATCGAGGCTGTTGTCTCGGTTATCGCCCATCACAAAATACTCGCCCGCCGGGATCAGAATCTTTGGCTTGTTGTCGTGCCAGATCGCCTTGATGTACGGCTCTTCGAGGTGGAAGTCGTTGATGTAAACCTTGCCGTCGACGATCTCCAGCGTTTCCCCAGGAAGGCCGATAACACGCTTAATGAGGTCCACCTCAGGCTTGCGCGGGTCCTGCAGGACTACGATGTCGCCGCGTTCGGGCCCGTGGAAAACGTTTCGCTTTTCGCCCGTGCTGGCATCGATGATCGGCACGAAGTTGCTCAGCTTTTCCATATCCACTTCGGAATAGACGAGCTTGTTGACGATCAGGAACTGCCCGTTCTCCAGCGTTGGGAACATCGAGCTGCCGTCCACCTTGAAGTTCTGGAAGCTCGCCCGCACGCAAAGGAAGACTAGTACGGCGAGCAGGACGGTCTCCACAATCTCGCGCACCACGGTTTTCGTACGGTTATGGCCCAGCGGCACGGGGACAGGCGGGGCTGCACTCTCCTCCCCGAATGTGAAGTCAGTGCCCCATGGCGGGTCCTGCCCAACGCCTCCCGCAGGCCGCAGATCAGCGGGTGCCCGGTAACCCGTGGGCTGGCCGTCATCCACCTCCCAGGGGGCATCGAAGGGGTTCTCGGGAGCATCGCGCCGCCGGGCAACCCATGGCGTCGGGTTAAGGAACGAACGCTCCGAGTCGTCTTCGTCTGCGGCCTCCGCCACGATGTCCGCCGCGCCTTCGCCGAGGATCTCGCCAAACGCGGCGTCTTGGGCGCGCTGCACCTCGCGGTCCAACGGCGCCGGGGGCGCGAGCTCGGGTGTCGCGGCGTGCGCATTGAATGCGCGCAGCACCACGTCGTCGTCCTCGTCGAACGCGGGCGAGGCCTGACCATCGCTCGGCTCAACGCCGTGTCCCGATGCCTCATCCCACGCGCCGCCAAGCAGCAACTCGCGTTCGGCGATCTCCATCTGGCTTTCCAGGCTGGCAGCCAGGTCCAGTTCGCTCTCCGATTCCTCCGTCGATTCCGCCGCGAGTGCAAAGTAGTTCTGCGCCTGGCCCGACGATTTGCTGGGATCCGACGCTGTCTGTTCCGGCTCGTGCTCGCTTGCCGCCATCCACGCTCCCGTCAGTGCTTCTTGCGGCCCGGGGGCACTCTCGACCGACTCGGCGGACTCATGCTGCTCGAACACTTGCTCCGGCTCTGGATCTCCTTCGGCGCTCGCGACCTGTGCCCACGGGTCGTCGTCTGGCGTGGGGGCGAGCGTCGGCGGCAGCGGGTTTGCGGAGTGTGCCGCGATGACACTCTCTGCCCCGGTCCCGGCCGTAGGCGGCGATGCCACCTCTTCGTCGTCAGCTTCCCACCACGGCCGTTCTTCCTCTGTGGTGGTGGGCGCGACTAGCGAGACTGGAGCCTCCCAAAGCGTCGCTGCGACCACCGGGTCGCTCTCCTCCCGTTCGAACGAGAACGTGAAGCCCTCCTCGCTCTCTTCCGTGGCCACGGCGACGGGAGGTGCGGTTGGCTCAGGTCGTGGGCTGACCGAAGCGTCGTACGGCTCGGGGTCCCAACCGTCGTCGTCCGAGACGGGATTGAAATGGACGGCGGCCGCATCGAAGCTGTTCGACGCAGTCGAACTTTCCTGGACCGCGGGCTCTTGCGCGGGCCAGCGCCACGCGTTCTCCTCCGACGCGGGCTCTTCCGGCACGACAGGCGCAGCGGCGCCGAACGAGAGCGCGGGCTCCTCAACGGCAGCGGCGGGCTCTTCCGCAGGCCAGCGCCAGGGGTTCTCCTCCGACGCGGGCTCTTCCGGCACGACAGGCGCAGCAGCGCCGAACGAGAGCGCGGGCTCCTCAACGGCAGCGGCAGGCTCTTCCGCGGGCCAGCGCCACGGGTTCTCCTCCGACGCGGGCTCTTCCGGCTCGACAGGCGCAGCAGCGCCGAACGAGAGCGCGGGCTCTTCAACGGCGGCGGCGGGCTCTTCCGTCGGCCAGCGCCACGGGTTCTCCTCGGGGCCGCGCTCCTCTAAGAATTCGGGCGATTCAAACTCTTTCGCGATAGCAGCGGGCTCCTCTGCTTCTCGCCGGCCCGTGTCCCGGGCCGCCTCCGGCTTCTCCGCGGCCGGCGCGTCCGCGTCGTGCTGCTTCTTCCGTCCGAACAGCCGTCCGAAAATGCCGCCCTGGCTCTCGCCTGAATCACTGGGCTGCGCTCGCTCGTAAGTCTCGGCGCGCCCCGGAAAGATCTCGTCCAGGAACCCGTCGCGCTCCACCGCCCCAGAGGGAGCGGCGATCTCGGCGGCAGGCAT
>JBDSEP010000140.1:0-4904 GCA_039919985.1 Tepidiformaceae bacterium
TGACGTGGTTGATCTGCTTCCCTGAGCGGGGCGTCCGGCCAGACATCGCGTACGGCACGGAGGGCGAGGTCTTCGCCGATGAAATTCACGGTGAGCGCAATGATTTCGGCCAGCACAGCTTCCGCAAGCAGTTCCGCTTCGGACGTTTCCATGTCCGCCATGGCCGCGCGGAGACCGTTCAAACCCAATTCTCTCTCGGCGCCGCGGAGCAGGGGAAAATCCTTCTGAGCGAGGTAGATCGCGCGCTTCGCAAGACCCTGGCTACCGGCAATGGTGAAGATGTTTGCCAGCCGGGGAGCGAGCTTGTCCCACGCACGCGCCGCCGCGTCAGCCACGGCTCGACCGTCCTCGGGCGTAGTGTCTTGCTGCAGCAGCCAGCGCGCGAGTCTACCTTGGGCTTTGGTGACCGAATTCAACGAAGGGCGCCCCCCCGCCGCACTATACCATCCAACAATCCACGTATCGGACGCGGGCTGGTTGTCGATCACCATCTGCGGCGCGGTTACCTCGGGTCTCCGAGCGGACCGGTTTAACCGAACGGACGATCCACGAGTCCGGCCGAGTTCTCCCGCAGAGCGCCTGTCACCGCATCGCTGGTAATCCGAGAGTGATTGGCGTGCCAGAGCGGGCGGCCATCGGTACAGAGCAGAAGTTTAGGCGACTCGTGACGTATTCCCGTCCGAGACTGAATCAGGCGGCCGAGTTCGGGCTGCTCTGAGACGTCAACCACGAAGACTTCTTCGTCCAACTCTTCGACTGCCTCCCGCGCGCTCCAATTCGAGGGGCAGTACGGATCATAGAGGAACAGCAAGCGCGGTCCGGCGCCGACTTCGAGCATGGCCTCCACCTGGGCGGCGTTAGCGAGCGGTACGAGAGCGGCCATGCATCGAGTGTACGGGAGCTCGGGTGGCGCCAGGGCAAACTCTGGTCCGCCCGACTTTCAAATCTGTAACGGTCAGACCGTGCATAGCGCACGATGAAGCCGAGCACCGGCCAACGCCCGCACCGCCCAAGACAGCAGACGACACCAGCGAAGGAGCTCGCGGGACCACGGGTGCATCCCGGATAAAAGGCTCGCCGAGGATATCGGGTATCAGGCCGGGTCGGACTGGTGTCGGCCTTGTGCATTCGGCACCGCCCTCAGAACTGGTAGTGCTCGAAGTCGTGGGCAATGGTGGTGCGCGGGAGGTTTGTGGTGTGGATGTCGGGCCCGAGGTGGGTGAGCAAGAGGTGGGCCTCCGGGCCGAGGGCAGCGTGGACGCGGGGGATGTCGTTGACGAGATTCATGTGGATGTCGATTTCGCCGTCGCGCGAGGCGCATTCGCTGACCAGTACCTCCGCGCCACGCGCGAGGTCCAGCACGGCATCGCAGATGGCGCTGTCACCGGTGTAGGCGAAGCGTCGACCATCGAGACGCGCGTGGTAGCCCAGGCTGAGGTCGAGACGCGAGTCGTGCTTGACCGAGACGGGCTCGAGTTCGAGAGCGGCAACCGTCAGCTTCTGTCCAGGCTCGGCCACCACCCACTCTATGTCGTAAGCGATTTCGAACAGCCCGGGATAGACGCGCTCGCCGATATCGTGGGTGAGCTGCTCCGTGCCGGGTGGGCCGACGATGCGCACGGGGGCGACGCGTCCCTGGTACTTCCAGTGGAGGATAAGGAAGGGTAGGCCGAGGAAGTGATCGCCGTGATGGTGGCTGAGGATCACCGCCTCGAGGGCGTTCGGGTCCACGCCGA
The DNA here is from genome assembly GCA_039919985.1 of Tepidiformaceae bacterium. GTDB lineage: Bacteria > Chloroflexota > Dehalococcoidia > Tepidiformales > Tepidiformaceae > PNKC01. Next base: position 1,737 of record JBDSEP010000140.1, read on the forward strand.
TCTTGTTGAGCGACATCAGAGCCTGCGGTGGGGCTTCGAAGAGAAACCGGCCGTTGGCCAGGAATCCATTCCAACAGAGACCGCCTGGGGCGAAGGCGTTGCCGGTGCCGACGAACTGCAGGTCGAGTTGATCCACGCCTCGATTCTAAAGGCTGCGGCGTTTGCCGTTTTTGGGCGAAGCTCACGTTGGATTGTCGGCCCGCTTAGCCGCACAATCCGAAGGTGAGCTATCGAGTTGGGATAATCAACGTTACGGGCTTCGCGGGGATGGAGGCGGCGCGATTGCTCTGGAACCATCCAGAGGCGCGGATCACGTCCATCACCGGCCGTTCGCTAGCCGGGCAGCGCCTGGGCGCAGCGTTTCCGCACCTTGCGGTGTATGGAGACCTGATGATCTCGGCGGAGATCGAAGGTGATGTTGATGTCGTGATGTCGGCGCTTCCAACGGCGGAGAGCGCGGCCGCCTGCGCCCCGTACGTTCGCGCGGGGGTGCGGGTGATCGACATTGCGGCCGATTTTCGCCTGAAGGCCCCAGGCGCCTTCGAGGCGTGGTTCGGCAAGACACATCCCGCCCCGGAGTTGCTCGCTGAAGCGGTCTACGGCTTGCCGGAGTTGAATCGCGAGGCGATAAGGAAGGCGCGGCTGGTGGCGAACCCGGGCTGCTATCCGGCGGCCTCGATTCTCGCGCTGGCCCCGGCCGTGGCTGCGGGTTTGCTCGGCGAACAGGTTGTGGTGGACGCAAAGTCCGGCATTTCCGGCGCCGGGCGCGGAAGCGGCGGCAGCTACGGCTACAGCGAAGTGAACGAGGATGTGTCCGCGTATAAGGTGGGGAACCACAACCACCAGCCGGAGATCGCCCAGGAGTTGGGCGCCTTGCGGGAGGCGCCGCCGCCCAAAGTGACGTTCGTGCCGCACCTCGTGCCGATGACCCGTGGCATCCTGGCCACCTGCTACGCGCCGCTGCTGAAGAGCGTGAGCCAGGCAGAGGTGCGCGACATCTACAGTAGCTTTTACGCAGACGCGGCGTTCACGCGCGTCACCGATGCGCCGCCTCACACGAAGCACACCCTCGGGAGCAACGCCTGCCTCGTGCACCCGGTTGTGGACGAGCGAAACGGCATGCTCGTGGCGATCGGAGCGTTGGACAACCTGGTGAAGGGCGCCGCCGGGCAGGCAATCGAGAACATGAACCTGATGCTCGGCATTGACCAGACGGCTGGGTTAAGTCTCGCGGCTGTGTACCCATGACCACGGGAAGCGTCGACCCCGCCGGCAACAGCACGTCGCCCATGGGATTTCAGGCGGGCTCGGTGTTCGCGGGGATGAAAACGTACGGTGAGGGGAAGCTGGACCTCGCGATCCTTGCCTCCGACTTCCCCTGCACGGTGGCGGCGACGTTTACCAGGAACGTGCTCCATTCTGCTTCGGTGGATGTGAACCGCGCGCACCTGGCCTCGGGCAGGCCGCGAGCGCTGGTGGTCAACGCTGGCATCGCGAATTCGAGTACTGGCGCGAGAGGCCTTGCCGACGGCGAACAGATGGCCGCCTGGGCTGGCGAAAAGCTTGGCCTCCAGGCGAACGACGTCCTCGTCTGTAGTACGGGCGTCATCGGGCACTTCCTGCCCATGGAGAAGGTCGAACGCGGGATAGCGGAGATAGAGCTGCGCGTGGACGGTGGCCAGGCGTTGGCGCGGGCCATCATGACCACCGACACGCGACCGAAGGGCGGCTCGGTGAACTTTGGGCCGTACACCCTGGGGGGCTGCTGCAAGGGGAGCGGGATGATCCATCCGAACATGGCGACGATGCTCGCCTTCCTGACGACCGATGCTCCGATCGAGCAGGGCCTGCTGCAGCGCGCGTTGAGCACCGCGGTGGGACGCTCCTTCAACCTGCTTTCGATCGATGGGGATACGAGCCCGAGTGATACTGTGCTCCTGTTCGCGAACGGTGCGGCAGGCGGCGAGGAGATCCGCGACGGGTCGCCCCTGCAGGGCGAGTTTGAAGCTGCGCTCGAGGCGCTCTGCACTTATCTCGCCAAGGAGATGGCGCGCGATGGCGAAGGCGCGACGAAGCTCATTGAAGTAACCGTGACCGGGGCGGCCAGCGCTGAAGATGCCGCAGCGCTCATCCGCTTGATGACCACCAGCTACTTGCTCAAGAGCGCGGTGCATGGCGCTGACCCAAACTGGGGGCGAGTCGTGGCGGTCGCTGGGCGCTCGGCGGTGCAACTTTCGGAGGAGCGTTTCGTGGTGGAGATCTGTGGCACGCGCGTCTTCGAACGGCAAGAGCCCACCGAGTTCGACCCAGAAGTGGTCGCCGCGGCGATGCGCGGCGATACCGTGACGTTCGCCGTCCACCTCGGAGTAGGGGACGCTACGGCGACCGGGTGGGGCTGCGACCTCTCCGCCGAGTACGTCTCGATCAATGCCGACTACCACACGTGATCGGACCGACCGTCATCAAGATCGGCGGAAGTACGCTCGGTGACGCCGACACCACGTTCGCGGATGTGGCAGAGATGGCGCGCGCTGGCGACGTGCCGATTGTGGTGCATGGCGGCGGCGCCGAGGCCACCCGCTGGTTGGAGGCGATGTCCATTCCAAGCCGGTTCGAGCGCGGGCTGCGAGTCACTGACGAGCGCGTGCTGCCGGTGGTGGTGGCGGTCTTCGCGGGCCTGGTGAACAAGCGCATCGTGGCGGCGATCAATGGCGCGGGTGGAAGCGCGGTGGGTCTCTGCGGGGCGGACGGGCGGACGCTGGAGTGCAGCCTCGCTACACCGGAACTGGGGTTCGTCGGTGAGCCCGTGCGAGTGAATACGGCGGCAATCCTGGCACTTCACGCCGCGGGAATAGTGCCGGTGATCGGCCCGATTGGCTGCGTCCCGGGGGAGGGCGCCGACCAGCTGGTGAACATCAACGCCGATACCGTGGCCGGAAACATCGCGGCAGCGGTGGGCGCCTCGCGACTGGTATTCCTGACCGATGTGGACGGCGTTCGCGGGCCGGAGAATAGCGTGGCCACGACGCTCAGCGGAGCCCTCGCTCGTCGATGGATCGAGGAGGGCACCATTGGCGGAGGGATGATTCCGAAGGTCGAAGCCTGCTTGCACGCGCTCTCGCTGGGGGTGGCGGTCCAGATTGTGGACGGCCGTCGCGCCCACAGCCT
>JBDSEP010000145.1:0-3241 GCA_039919985.1 Tepidiformaceae bacterium
AGTACCTGCGGGAGAAGATTTTCGAACCGCTGGGCATGGATGATACTTCGTTCTTCGTCGCACCCGAGAAGCTGTCACGGTTCGCCGCCAACTACCAACGCAACCCGGACAAGACGCTGGGCCTCGTGGACGACCCGGAGACCAGCACCTACCTCACGCGGCCTACCTTCTCCTCGGGCGGCGGCGGCCTGACGAGCACCACCGCCGACTACCTGCGTTTCTGCGAGATGTTGCGCCGCGGCGGAGAACTCGATGGCGAGCGAATCCTTGGCTCGCGCACCATCCAACTGATGGCCAAGAACCATCTCGCCGGAGGCAAAGACCTCTCCACGATGGCCGTTGGCGCGTTCTCCGAAACGGCCTACGAAGGCGTCGGCTTTGGGCTCGGCTTCGCGATGACGCTGAGCGAGGTAGAGACCGGCTCCCTCGGCGAGGGCGACTACTACTGGGGCGGAGCAGCCTCCACCATTTTCTGGGTGGACCCGAAGGAAGACCTCGTGGCGATCTTCATGACCCAACTTATGCCCTCGGCAACCTTCAACTTCCGGGGACAACTGAAAAACATCATCTACTCCGCGATCGAGGGGACGTAAGGCTCGCAGACCACGAGAGGGTACCGTTCGTGCCGATTGCGGTAGAGTGAGTAGATGCCTGAAGTGCAGCGCTCCCCCGAGATCGAAACGGCCTTGACGGCCTTCTTCGCTGCCAGCGCGCTCCTCGATCCCCTCCGCCTCACCATCTGGGACCGCGATGGCCTGACTGTCACGCAACTTCGCTTGCTCGGCCACCTGGCGGACCGCGAGGGGCTGAGCAACGCCGAACTCGCCGATCTCATGTACGTCACCCGGCCGAGCATCTCGGCGCTGCTCGAACGGCTGGAGCGAGGTGGCTTCATCCGTCGCGAAGTAGCGCCGAACGACCGGCGCGGCATCTGTATCTGGATGGAGCCCCGCGGTCGCGAGGTGGTTTCCAACCTGCGAGAGGAACTGCGCAACTATTCCGCCCACCTGATGGCCGAACTGACCTCCGCGGAAGTGGCAGCCTTCACCTCCGCCGTCGGTCGCTTTGCCGAGGCTGGCGCAGCCCTCCGTCGTCGAGTCCTCGCGAGTGAGTCGGCGGTCGAAGCCTGAGCGTCGCTTCTAGCAGCGCCGCGGGCGAAGATGCCAGTACATAACGCCCCCTGGAGCCGTCCCTAATGATTATCCACATGGCCGAAGGCGCCACGCCCGACCAGACCCAGCGCGTCATCGACCGGATCGCCCGCGACTACGGGCTCCGCTGCGAGACGATCGTGAGTGAGACGACCGTCGTCGGTGTGAAGGGCATTGCCTCCGTTATCGATGAGGGCCGCATAACGGAACTGCCGGGCGTGGAACGAGTCATCCGGATCACGGAAAAATACAAAGACGCCAGTCGCGCCTTCCACCACGAGGACACCGTGATCGACGTCAACGGCGTGAAGATCGGCGGCGACAACCTGACGATCTTCGGTGGCCCCTGCGCCATCGAGTCCGAGCAGCAGGCGCTCGATTCGGCGCGAATGTCGAAGGCCGCAGGCGTCGACGTCCTCCGCGCATTCGTCGACAAGTCTCGCACCAGCCCGTACGACTACCGCGGACTCGAGTTGAGCAAGGGGCTCGAAATCGCCGCGGCCATGAAGGCCGAGACCGGCCTGCCTATCGTCAGCGAACTGATCGACCTCCGGCACCTGGACGCATTCCTCGGCGCGGGGATCGATATCGTGCAGGTCGGCGCGCGCAGCGCTCAATACTCCCCGCTGCTCGAGGAACTTTCGCGCGTGGATGTGCCGATCGTCTTCAAACACGGCTTCGGCAACGATATGAACGAATGGCTTTCGGGTGCCGCGTACATCATGAGTGGCCTGGACCGCGAAGGGCGCTCCGTAAGCCATGGAAACCGCAACGTCATCCTCTGCTACCGCGGGATCAAGAGTTTCGAGCCGGAGACGCGCTTCGGCGCCGATATCGCCATGATCCCGCTCGTGCGCATGAAATCCCACCTCCCGCTGATCGCCGACCCGAGCCACAGTTCGGGCGACCGGCGCCTCGTGGAGCGCGTGGCGTACGGCTTCATCGCCGCCGGGGCTCACGGCATCGAGTTCGACATTCACTCGAACCCCGCCGAAGCGCTCTGTGACGGGAAGCAGGCGGTGGGTCTGGAGGCCGGGCGGATCATCTCTAACATGCGATCCATTCACGCCATGCTCGATGGTGTGGGAATCGAGACCGGCAGCAGCGCCGCCGTCGCCGCCCGCTGAGCACTCGGAGTCGATAGATTCCCGGCGACTCAGGCGATCAGGCGAGCCTGGAGGGCCGACACGGCCGTGCCCGACATCCCGATGTGCCGCATGTACCCCTCGGCGCCGCCGTGCGTCTCACGAAGGTGTTCGAGGGTGTCCGTAATCGCTGCGGGGTCTGAAGCCATCAGCATTCTCGCCTTCTCCGCGTTTATCCCTCGCTCCGCCATGCGAGGCGCGAACTCCGCAAACATCGGTGCAAGGAGCGTCTCCGAAAGCGCGAAATCCTCGATGATCTCGCTCTCCGCCACACCCACGAGCTTCAACATCAGGGCTGCCGCGACACCCGTCCGGTCTTTCCCAGCTGCGCAATGGAAGAGCACGCCTCCGTCACTCTGGGCGATCGTTTCGAACAGCAGGCGATAGGCCGGCGCGCCGCTCGCGAGCATGCTCCGGTAGATTGGCGCGTAGCCCGCGAAACCTTCGCCCAGGCCTGCCGGAGAGGCGTCCGCCTCCCAGATTGGATTGTGAAGGGCGCGAATGCCGAAGCGCGAAACGTCGGGCGAACCTTGTTCGCTTCGCTCGACGCTGGAGCGCAGGTCGATGATCGTCGTGATCCCGGCGTCCGCAAGTGCACCGAGGCCACCCTCGGTGAGCCGCTGGAGGCCTGCGGACCGCACGATGCTGTCGCTCGTGGTTCCGCGTGTGCCCTCGTAGCCGCCGATATGTCGGACGTTGTGCGCGACTTCCAGCCGCAGTTCTCGCTTCGAGATCGTTAGTGTCATGCAAAGAGTGTTGCAGAAGACGATGAATAGCGCGTTAACAGCGGACGCTCTTCTGGCAGGATAAGCTGGGCGACACTCTCAGAGGTGTCCCCCGATGATCGTCCGTGGCCGCATCGTTGAAACGTTCCTGCAGCTTGTGGCGATCGATTCGCCTTCTGGTGATGAAGACGCGATTGCCGCCGACCTGGAGCGGCGCTTG
>JBDSEP010000162.1:0-12527 GCA_039919985.1 Tepidiformaceae bacterium
AGACGGTTGCTACGCTGGCCCACTGCGCTGGTATCGGCGGACTTGATCCAGCGGCCTGCGCGCAGGCTATCGCGGAAGGAACCCTGCTCGGCGCCTACCGCTTTACGCGTCACAAGGCTCCAGACGCAGACCGCGCCGAGCTTTCGTCCGTTTCGATCATCGAATCTGACTCTGTCAAGCTTCCGGCCATGCAGGCCGCTGCGGCACGCGGATTGATCCTTGCCGAGGCCACCAACATCGCCCGTGACCTGGCGAACGAACCCTCTAACCACCTCACCCCCACCGACCTCGCGAACCGCGCGCAGGCGATGGCCAAAGACGCCGGGGTCGAATTCGAAGCCCTCGAACGGGCGGACATGGAAGCGAAAGGTATGGGCTCCCTCCTCTCCGTCGCGAAAGGTAGCGCCCAGCCCCCGAAGCTGATCCGCATGTCCTATCGCGGACGAGGCGGCGAAGGCTACGACCTCGCGCTCGTCGGCAAAGGGATCACCTTCGACACCGGAGGCATCAGCATCAAGCCGGCCGCGAACATGGAAGCAATGAAGGCCGATATGACCGGCGCCGCCTCGGTGGTTGCCGCGCTGGCCGCGATCGCAAAGCTGAAGCCGAAGATCAACGTCGTCGCCATCGCTCCCTGCACCGAAAACATGCCTGGCGGTAACGCCTCCAAGCCCGGCGATGTTGTCACGGCGATGAACGGGCGGACGATCGAAATCATCAACACCGATGCCGAGGGCCGCCTTGTGCTGGCCGATGCGCTCTGCTGGGCGAAGGAACTAGGCGCGACGCACATCGTCGATGTTGCTACGCTAACCGGCGCAGTCACGACAGCGCTTGGCGACGTCTGCTTCGGGATCATGACCAACAACGACGCCTTCTGCTCGAAGCTCGAAGCGGCGGCCGCTCTCGCCGGGGAAAAGACCTGGCGGCTGCCGATGTTCAAAGAGTACGACGAGTACATCAAGAGCGAAGTGGCAGACCAGATCAACACCACCAAGCGAGGAGCCGGCACAATCGCCGGCGCGAAGTTCCTCGAGCCCTTCGTCGGCGATACTCCGTGGGTCCACATGGACATCGCCGGCGTCGATAACATGCCCGCAGATAAGGGCTGGATATCCAAAGGCGCGAGCGGCTACAGCGTCCGAGCCATGATCAACCTGGCCGTCGCGATGGAGTCCTGAGACACATCCCCGGAGCTCGCCCTAGGCCCCGGATTGCCAGCGCCCGTCACGCCGGCAACAGCGTCCGCGGCTCCTTGCGATCCGCCCCGCGCCCTCGTATATCGATCCGCACGTAGGCGGTCGAGCCCTCAAAATGGATGTCCGTCGGGTAGCCGCTGTTGCGGAAAACCGTGAGCATCCCCAGGTTTTCGGCAAGCGTGACCGCCGTGATTCGCTCGATCTTCTCACCCCTGGCGTGCTCCGCCAGCATCCCCAGCAGGATCCCGCCGATTCCGAGCGATTGCAGTTCATCCTCGACCACAAACGCTGCCTCGGCCGAAAACTCGCTCTCACGCTCGTAGCGGCCCACCGCGCGAATCGCGTCTTCGCCGGGAAAGCAGGCCACGTACGCCGCCCGGTCGCCGAAATCGACTTCAGCAAGGTGCTCAGCCATGCTCCCAGAGAGATGCGGCATCGCGGTGAAGAAGCGCAATCTCGTCGTCTCGCGGGAAAGCCGCTCGTGGAACGCTTGCAACCGAACCGCGTCTTCTGGGACGATCTCTCGGAAACACATCATCCGGCCGTCCCGAAGCTCATGGCAGTCCTCTAAACCCGAATCGCAACTGGCATCGGGCGTTTCTCTGTCGGCGCGGCATTCCATCTCTTCGAGTGTAGCCCACAACCTCCGTCGGTCTCGGGGCAACGGGTGAGCCTAAGAATCAGAGAACTCTTACAGCTTGCGCGCCAGGTAGTCGAGGATGACGTCGAACCGGTCCTTGCGATGACTCGGCCGCCCGGCCCGCGAGAGCTCGTGGTCTTCGTCTGGGAAGCGCACGAACTCCACATCCTTCCGCCGCTGCCGTAGCACTACGAACAGCTGCTCGGCCTGAGAGATAGGGCACCGCAAGTCGTTCTCCGAATGCAAAATCAGCACCGGCGTCTCGATACTCTTGGCGTAACTGAGGGGCGACTGACGCAGCAATAATTCCAAGTCTCCCTGGATTGTTGCCCCTTCGCCCAGATACTGCCGGTTGAACGTCCCACCAATATCACTCGCGCCCTGCATGCTGTACCAGTCGTTCACCGCCCGCTCGCTGATTGCCGCCTTGAAGCGCCGCGTGTGGCCGATGATCCAGGTTGTCATGAACCCGCCGTAGCTCCCGCCCATGACGCCCAGGCGGGACTGATCGGCCCATGGCATACGCGCCAGCGCTGCCTCGAACGCCGCCAACACATCGTGGAAATCGGGCCCGCCCATGTTCCCCACCAGCGCCCGCGAGAACGCCGTGCTCTCCCCCGAACTACCGCGTGGGTTGCAGAAGACGACGCCGTAGCCCGCGCCGGTGTACACCTGAAACTCATCGAAGAAGGTCTCTCCGAACTGCCCAAACGGTCCGCCATGCACATTCAGGAGCACTGGATAGCGCTTCCCCTCTTCAAATCCAGCGGGCTTCATCACCCAACAATCGACATCCACCCCCTCCTCGCTCGGCACCACGAATCGCTCCGCCCCCACGATCTCGGTGGCGCTGGCAAATGCCCTGTTCAGCGTCGTCAGCGGCCGCTCCTCGCCGGTGCGCAGGTTGAGCAGCGAAACCTCGGCCGGAGCGGTCACGCCCGTCGAAGTCAGCGCCATCGAACTGCCATCCGACGAGACGGAGTACCAGTTCACCATTCTCTGGGCGCCGCTGAGCCATACCGTCGGTTCGCCTTCCTTCGCGCGGATCGGTGCGACGATCCCCCGGTCCTGCGCCGCCGAGAGCAGACTCCCATCTGCGCACCAAACGGGGCGAGCCCAGGAAGTCGGCGTACCAAGTCCCGTCTCCCGGTCGAATGCGGGATCGACCTGGCGCAAGTTCCCCCCGGCTGCGTCCGCTATGCTCAGGACGCCGTTTGAAGGCCACTCCGGATGGTTTATGTACGCCAGGCTGGTGCCGTCTGGCGACCATGCGGGCGCGGCGCAACTACCGTGGCTATCCGTGATTTGCCGGGGCTCGCCACCTCCCGAGGCCACCACCCAGACGTCCGAACTGCTGTCGTACTCTCGCTCCGCGTGTCTCGCTGAGATGAAGGCGATCTCCGCGCCGTCGGGCGACCACGCTGGTTGCGTGTCGTCCCAATCGCCGTCTGTCACCTGCATCGGGTCGCCACCCCCACGATCGACCACGAAGATGTGGCGTCGGTGGTCGTAAGTGAAGCCCTCTCCGTTGATGCGATACTTCATGCTCGAGATGCGCCGATAGGGCTTCGCCTTCTTCGTGTCCGGGTCCGGGGGCTCGCCCGTTTTTGCGCTAAAGGCGAGCCGCTCACCATCCGGCGCCCACGCGGCGGTGCCTGCTCCCATGGGGAGCTTCGTGAGCTCCCGCGACTCACCCCCAGTGGCCGGTATCACGCAGAGTTGCACCTTCTCCTCGCCTCGCTCCGAAAGAAACGCCAACGACTTGCCATCAGGCGACCAGCGCGGCGCCGTGTCGCGTTTCGCCCCCGCAGTGAACTGCCGTGGCTCCCCGCCGGCACCGTCGGCCAGCCAGATCGCCGAGCGATAGCTATCATCCGAGCGCTCCAACTTCGTCACCACGAACGCGACAAGCCGCCCATCGGGTGAAATCTCGCTCTCGCCCACCCACGAAATCTCGTAAATATCTTCTGGTCTCATCGATCCACTCCTCAGGAACTACACGTATTCCAGCAACTGCATCCCGACGCTCGACAGCTCACCCGCCGGGATCGTCGCCACCCGCGTGCCCGGCAGGATTCCGGAGGCCGGGTCGTTCGGGCTAAAGCCCAGGGCTCGCGCACTGGCTACCGCCGCGTCGAGGTCAGCGACTTCGAACGCGCACATGCTGGCGAATCCCGCCGGTCGGCTGTGTAGGCGGCTCTCCAGCCCATCCGGACCGAGCAGTTCGAAGATCGCGTCGCCCACTTTCATCTGCCGGATAATCATCCCCGGTCCCCGCACCTCTCCGAACACGGGCACTCCGAGAACGTCCGTCCAGAAGCTCGTTGCCCCTTCAAGGTCCGGAGTTATCGCCGCGAGATGGTCCAGTCGCTTGAGCGGAAAGCGGTGGGCGAACCGGCCCGCCGCCACCCTGCGCGCATGACGCTCTGTCTGCGACTCCGGGTATTGCACCAGCCCAAGCGCGAATCCGAGCACGCTCACCTGGTCGATAGGCGCCACGTCGCAGATCTTCCGGCCGTCTGCGCCACGTACTTCGCTGACTTCCGTCGCAACCCCTTGCCCACCGAGCGAACAGACTGCCGCCGCGATGTCCGCCACTTCCAACATCAGCCGGGCTATGCCGGTATCCATGCGCTCGAGGTAGAGCTCTCGTCCGGCGCGTTCCGCTTCGTCGCGGTCTCGAATACCGAGTAGTTCCACGTAGAAGTCGTCTCCCTCTCCCACGAAGAAGACCCGGTTCTCCGTCCCGATGCCCCGGTGAGCCGCATTCGGCGTCAACGCCAGCCCGAGCGCTTCATACGGCCTGGCGGCATCCACAAGCGACGACACGGGCACCACAACGTGGTCTATCGAGGTAACGAGCATCGCCGGATTCTACTCCGCGGTAGCACGAGTGGCTCCCCGAAGATTGCTCTACACTTCTCGAAATGATCTTCTGTAGCCAGCTGAGCACGACATGACCACCGGAAGCGCGTTCTTCGAATCCTCCGGACAGCGGCACATCTACGAACAGTGGTGGCGGCCAGATGCCGGCGTGCCCCGCGGCGTAGTGGCTATCTGCCACGGTTTTGCCGAGCATAGTGGCCGTTACAGCGCCGTCGCAGAGTTCCTCAACGCTCGCGGATACGTCGTCGAAGCGCTTGATCTGCGCGGTCATGGCCGCTCCGATGGAGTCCGCGTGCACGTCTACTCCTTTAATGAGTACCTCGACGACCTCCGCCGGTTCCTCGCGAACGTTGAGGAACGTAATCCCGGCCTTCCAGTCGCTCTTCTCGGCCACAGCATGGGAGGCGGCATCGCCGCCCTCTACGTTGTCGTTCGCCGACCCAAGCTGGCGGGCGTCATCCTTAGCGGCCCCGCGCTCGGCACGGAGCTGGTCTCCCTCTCGCTCCCTCGCCGACTGATCCTGAAAATCCTGTCGGTGGCGCCACGCCTTAGACTTCCCTCGCTCTCCGCCTCCGCGGTTTCCCGCGACCCCGAAGTCGTCCGCCAGTACGAGGAGGACCCGCTGGTCTATCGTGGCGGCGGCACGGTCGCCCACACCGCCGCTGGCCTGCGCGCGTTGACTCGCGCCACCCGCGATATGGAGCAGTTCGAACCTCCGCTCCTCATCGTCCACGGGACTGCTGACGATCTTGTGCCCGTGGCCGGTAGCGAGGAGTTGCACACCCGCGCGGGCTCCAAAGACAAGGCGTTGAAGCTCTACTCCGGGCTCTTCCACGAAGTACTGAACGAACCCGAGCGCCTCACGGTCCTTGGAGACATCGCAGCCTGGCTCGATGAACGCCTGCCCCCACCGGCCACTTAGGAGGCGTCCCCTGCACACCGAGATTTTCGAAGCAGACCCTTTCGGTGGCAGCCGTGGGCAGCTCCTCGCCTCAATCGAATCGGACTATCGCTGGGAGAAGGGCGACGAAGTCTGGGTGGAAACTGCAGGTGAACGCGTAAAGCTGCGCGTCACCTGGGTCAACGTCGCCATTCGCGATGGGGCCCTCTCGCGGGAACTCCTCGGATTGAAACTCTGACCGCCCAACCAGCCTTCGATAGCCGACGACCCTGGCTGCTTCCGGCAGGCGTCGCCATGCTCGCTGCTGCTGTCCTCGCGCTCACCGTCGGCCTTGCCTGGGGGCTGAATCGAGACACCTTGCCGCCTTCGCCCGCGACCTTCCGCGCACCCGCACCGAAAAGCTCCGTCAACCGCTACGACGTGAAGGCGAGCGACGCCGATGGCCTGGTGCTCGCCTCCGCCGAGGGCACCGATATTCGGCTGCCCCGCCCAACCGCCGTCGACGCCGTCGTCCGGGGCGGCGCGCTAGGAGTCGGCGACTGGGTGAACGTCATCGGCATCGTGGATGAGGTGCGCAACTTCTCGATTCGCGCCATTCTCGTGCTGCCCGAACACGGCCCCATCGGCGCGGATGGTGTTGCGCGCACACCAGCAGGCTTCTCCGGGCTAGAAACTCGCCGCGACCCGGCGGAACGGGTCATCATCAGCGGGCAGGTTGTCCGCACGGAAGGCGAAACGGCCACGTTGACCGGTCCGGCGGGAGAGATCACCCTCAACCTCCGGCCGGGAGCCCAGGTCTTCCGCCTGGAGAAGGGCGATCCCGCCGCGATTCGCGCGGGCGACGGCCTCGCCTCCGCCGAAGCGGCTTCTGACGGACGCCGTCTCGCTCACGTGCTTGTGGCTATCGAATCTTCAGCCGGCCGTTAGCGGCTCTGAATCGGTCACTCCAACCGCAACGCCTGCGCGTCGGAAGTGCGGTTCATCTGCCGCGTCGCCAGCGTGAGCGCCGCCACAAAGATGCCCAGGACGAGCATCACCCCCGCTCCAACCAATAGCCATTGCGTGACGAGGATGAACGGCGGCTCAACTTTCGCCCCGTCCTCTGTCACATCCAGGAACGTCAGCATCTGGCGGCCCAGGAACAACCCGAGGATCGCTCCCGCACCGGCGCCCGCGACAAAGACCACCGCGTACTCCAGCGCCAGCATGCGAAGAAGCTGCAGGCGCGAAAATCCCATGGCGTGGACGAGCGCGAATTCGGCCCTCCGTCGGCTGACGGCCGCGCGCAGCGAGGCCAGTAGTCCTGCCGCCACGAGAGTCATGACGGCGACGAACGCGAGCACGAGGATCCCGCTTCCGCCCGCCGCGATCAGCGGGTTCTTCTCGTTCCGTTGCAGCGTCTCCTGCAGGCTGACAGTCCGGTCCAGCGCCCAATCGGAGCTCTTCAGCGAAGCCTTCACCGCAGCCAGCTCCGCCGTCGGCGCCAGCGAAAGCCACACCTCCGTCGAACCGAGCGAGCCCTTGCCCAGGAAGTTCGAGACGTCCGCCCAGAGGAACAGCAGGTCACGGTTGAACACCACGACCGGCCCGACCGTCGATTGCGTAGTCGGAAACAGCTCGAACTCGCCTTTGACTGCTATCGGGATGAGCGCGTTGGTGTCCGTCACGGCGAGGCCCGTCGTGCCGGTGTGCAAACCGGTGCTATTCGCGAAGCCCGTGCTCACAATCACCGGGATAGGCGTTATCTGGCCAGTCACGAAGATGCCACGCGGGTCCTTCGACGATCCGGTGTGGAAGCTCAACCTTCCCGACGCCTTGCCGCCATGCACTTGGTCTCCTACTACCCCGAACACGTCTGCCGTCTTGTCTCGAGTTTCGAACGATGCCCAGCGCGAGGGACCCTCGAAATCCTCCGCCACAGAAACGCCCCCGCTCGCGTCCGCTACCGTGATGTCATCGAGATAGAGCGGCGGATAGGCGACCCCAAATCGCCCGTTCGGCTCGCTCACAAGGATCGAAGCGAGCGTCAGCGGGTACGTCGGCTCGACCGAGAACTGCCCTTCGAGGGAAGCGGTCAGCTGCACCCAGGCCCGGCCGGTGTCGAGCTCCCCGAGGCGCACAAGAACGAACTGCCCCCCGGCTTCTCGCAGTCGCGCCCAGAGACTCACTCCCATCATCTCCGTGCCGCCGTTCACCCAGAGTGAGAGCGCGACCGGCTTCCCGGGCAAGGTTCGCCCTGGCGCCGGGATGTCGCTCTCAATCGTGCGTAGCACTGTCGGCAGTGCGTCGTCTGCCAGGTCCTCCCGTGTCCAGAGCATCTTCGCCGCCGCCGCCGGGTCCACCGCCAGCAGTTGGAAGCGCTGTCCCCCCACGCCGGCGGTCGCCAACTGCCCCGTCGAGCGGTACACCGAACTCGCAGACTCCACTCCCGGAATCGCGCTCAGAGTCTTGTCCCGCGCAATACTGTCGCCCGTGAGCGCGCTGGCGCTGCTTCCGCTCGCCCGCAGGTCTACCCCGGTTTCGAACCCCGCGCGGTCCCGGTACGAGCGGTCGACCGTGGACGTATAGCTGGCCGCGAATGTCCCCACTGCCACCGCCATCATCAGTAGGAGCGTCAGCTGCGTGTACTGCGCGGGCGCACGCACAACCTGCCAGAGTCCGAGCGAAACCACCGGACCGCTGCTCGCCTGCGTGAGGCGTGAGACCGCCCGCAACAGAAGTGGGTAGAAGCGCAGGATGAGCGCCGCCGCCGCCCCGATAAGTAGCGCCGGCGAGGCCAGCAGCAGCGGGTCGCTGCTCAGTCCACCCGTGGCTGACGGCGTGAAGACCGACCCACGCTGGCGCAGCTCAAAGAGCAGGAGCACAGCGGCCGCCGTCAGCCCGATATCGATGAAGTAGCGCTGGATGAACGAGGCCGCCGGGCGCGCCTCTCCTCGCCGAAGGCTGGTGGCGCTCTTCCTCGCGACCACCGCTCCCGGCACGATGAATGCCACGAGCGACAGCAGTACGCCACCAGCCGCCATCGCGAAGGCCAACGCTGGTACGCCCACCGGCAGCAGTCGATCGTTCGACACCGAACTGAAGAGCGGCGTCAAGCCCAGCACTGCCGTCGCCCCGGCCGCCAGCAACGGCGCTGCCAGTGCCGCCGGGATGCCGATGACCAGCCCCTGCACTGCAAACAGTAGGAGGACTTGGCCCATGCTGGCCCCACGGCTGCGCAGCAACGCGATCTCCGCGGCCTGCCGTTCGATCAACATCGCCGCGACAATTGCCACGTAGAAGAGCGCAATGGCCGTGATCTGCAGGAGCAGGATGGTTAGCGGCTTCTGCTGAAAGCTCGATGTCTTGCTGTAGTTGTCCAGGGTGTCGCGCAGGGGGTGTGAGACTAGCCCCTGGAGCGGCTCCATCTCCAGCCGCAGCGCATCAAGGTCGGCCCGGGCGCGCTGATAGTTGCCCCTGTCCAGCGCACCACCATTCGAGTACACGTACCAGGATGCCGAGGCGCGATACGACGGGAACACCCGCCCGGCGAACTCGCGCAGCGCGGTCTGGTCGGCGAACATCGGCGCTATCGCAGGCTCCGGCGTGGGCTGCGATAGCGGTTCGAAATTCCGCCGCGCCCCCACCGCCCACCAGTGGTCCGCGTCGCTCACCGGCTCGATGATCGCCGTCAGCACCACCGGGAAGCCGAAGGAGAAGGTTGTCGCCGGGTCGCAGGGAGGCGGCGGTGGCGCGTCATCCGCCTGGAAGTGGCGTACGCACGTATCCACGAAGTCCTGCAATCTGAACGTGTCGCCCACACTTAGTCCGCTTACGCGCGCAGTCGCCGTCCCCATCGCCACTTCCAGCACGCCGTCGGCGCGCTTCGGCAATCGCCCCGAAACGATGCGCACGTGCGATTCGTAGCCTGAAAGGGACTGTGGCTGCCCCACTATCTGCGGCTCCAGCGCGCCCGCGCCCTTCACCTGGAACTTGCCGAGCGTCACGCTCTCCGTCATCGAGTCCGCGTACCATCCCGTCCGCCCTTCGGTCTGCTTCGTCACCGCTCGCTGTAGCGCCTCGCCGTCGGGAGTGGCCACCGGCACGTCCGGGAGCGTCACCCACACTGCGTACCGCCCGTCCAGTTCGTCTGCCACCAGGAAGCGCAGCCCGAGATCCGACATCGCCCGCGCGTAGATCGGCGCGCTGGCCAGCAACACCGCCGCCACCACGATGCCCAGCGCCATCACAGCCATCATCCCGCGCCCTGCGAAGCTCCGCCGAATAGCTAGTGGCAGCAGTGGTCCCATCTGCGCCGAATCATACCGGCGGTCGCGCGCGGCGGCACGGACCACGCGGCGCCGTACGGGGCGACGCCACCGCTCACGCCCGTTGACACCCTCCCCGCGCACGAACACAATCACGGGTGCATTGCCCAGGCAGGGAAGCTCTCGGACGAATCCTTCCGGCCCGGACACTCATCTATACGAAAGGGGGATTCAGCTTGGCAGAAGCACCCACCGTCGCACCCGAACTCCGTCCGCTCGTCCCGTATCTTACCCTTGGGGCCACTCGCGAAGAGGACTACCTCAACGGAAGCCGTTGCAGCAACTGCAAGGCCACCTACGCCGGCCCCCGCCTCTTCTGTTCGAAATGCAGCGGCCAGGGCCCGTTCGAAGCTGTGCAGCTTTCGAAAGAGGGCGAAATCCACGTCTGGACGATCATTCACCAGGCCACGCCGTACGTGAAGGCGCCCTACATCGCGGCTATCGTCGACCTGCCGGAAGGCGTCTCCGTGAACACTAACATCGTCGGTATCGAGCCCTCTCCCGAAAACCTGAAATTCGGCATGAAGGTCAAGATGTTCACCGAAAAGGTCTCCGAGGATAAGGAAGGCAACGCCTACGTCGCCTACCGCTTCCAGCCTGTCTAGCCGCGCTCCCACCCGCACCGCCCTCGCAACTGCAAAGGAGAACCCATGCGAGAAGTAGCCGTCATCGGCGTTTCAATGATCAAGTTCGGGCGCTACCCGGATAAGGATGTCGCTCAGCTCGGCGCCCAGGCCGGCCACGAAGCCCTCAAAGACGCCGGCGTTGATATGAAGGCGATCGAATCCCTCTACAGCGGCAACCTCTACCAGACTTCCGGGTCCGGCCAGCGCATCCTCCAGCAGATGGGCCAGACCGGAATCCCCGTTGTCAACGTTGCCAACGCCTGCGCCACCGGCTCTACCGCCTTCCGTGAGGCCTACTTCGCAGTCGCTTCCGGCGCATATGACATCGTCATGGCCGTCGGCAGCGAACAGATGGGCAAGCAAGGCCTCCTCGGTTCACGCGGCGACCCCGCCACCAGCCTCGAAGGCCGCGTCGGTTCGTACATGATGCCCGCCGTCTTCGGCATGGCGGGGATGGAGCACGCACGCAAGTACGGCACCCAGCAGGAACACTTCGCGCTGGCCAGCGTGAAGAACCACTTCCACAGCACCCAGAACCCCCTCGCCCAGTACCAGAAGGAATCGCCCCTCGATGAAGTGATGAACGGGCGCACGATCGCCTACCCGAACACCCTCCTGATGTGCTGCCCCACCGGAGACGGCGCCGCAGCCGCGATCGTCTGCTCCATGGACAAGGCTCGCCAGTACACCACCCAGCCGATCAAGATCGCCGCAAGCGTCCTCACCAGCGACCCCTATACGGATCGCGACCTCACCCTGCCGGACATCAACACGCTCACCCGGAACGCTGCCAAGATCGCCTACGAACAGGCGGGAATCGGCCCCGAGGATCTCAGCCAGGTTGAACTGCACGACTGCTTCGCCACCGCGGAACTCCTGCACTACGAGAACCTGGGCCTCTGCGAAGAGGGCATGGCCGGAAAGCATGTCGCCAGCGGTGCACCCTGGATCGGCAACAAGATCCCCACGAAATACCAGGAGGATGTGGCCCCCTTCCAGGACAAGAGCTACACACCGAAGACGAAGACCGTGGTGAACGCCAGCGGCGGCCTCCTTTCGAAGGGCCACCCGCTTGGCGCCACTGGTGTCGCTAACATCGCTGAGATTGTCTGGCACCTGCGCGGCCAGGCCGGCAATCGCCAGGTCGAAGGCTCGAAAATCGGCATGGCCCACGTCATCGGGCTCTGTTCCGCCTGCACCCTCAACATCCTTCAGAAGTAGCCACCAACTACTCCCCCAACCGAAGGAAGGGCGCTCCAATTGGAGCGCCCTTTCTCGTTTCCACCTCGCGCTCCACTGCCGTCGTAGGGGCGGACGACCGCCGCACCCACCCCTGCTAAGCTACTCGCGCTTCCCAAAGGTTGGTCTTCATGTCCGAATCCCCCACGTTCCAATCGCTCATCACCCCGCCGGAGGACGTCCTCGGCATCTACGCCACCTGGATCTGCGTCGGCAAGGGCACGGTGCTCGTAACCCCCGGCGCCGATGGTCTCCGCCTGCCTGAGGCGGTGCACCCACGGGACCTCGGCATCAACGTCGACCACGAGCATTTCCTCGGCCTGCTCGATGGTATCCCCGTCTGGGCCGCGGGTATCGATTCTCCGGGCGAAACGCCGGAGCCGTTCAGTCACGAAACGCTCTTCACCCTCTTCCCTCACCTCCCGGAGCAGACCTGGCACCTCGCCGGGCGCGCGGTCCAGATCGCTGAATGGCACCGCACGCATCGCTTCTGCGGACGCTGCGGCGAGGCCACGGAGGATGCCCCCGGAGAGCGCGCTCGCCGCTGTGGCGCCTGCGGACTCCTCGCCTTTCCACGCATCTCACCCGCCGTCATCACCCTTATCGAACGCGGTAACGAAGCGCTCCTCGCCCGCGGCCGCACCTTCGGCCCGAACGTCATGTACTCCACCCTCGCCGGATTCGTAGAGCCCGGCGAAACCCTCGAAGAGTGCGTCGCCCGCGAAGTGC
>JBDSEP010000199.1:0-7146 GCA_039919985.1 Tepidiformaceae bacterium
GCTGTCCGATGGCCTGGCGATGTCGACAATAAGCCCTCGGAGATTCCCCTTGACGCCATAAGCAGGACGCTCTTTGTGGACTACGGGCCACCCTTTGTCATCGCCTCCGTTCTCTTGCTGGTAGCCCTGGTAGGGGCGATTATCCTCGCGCGCCAGGAAGAGGGGGAGTAGGCATGGTACCTCTCGAAAACTACCTCGTCCTGAGCGCCATCCTCTTCTCCCTCGGCGTCTACGGAGTGCTCGCCCGGCGCAACGCCGTGCTCGTGTTGATGTCCGTCGAACTGATGCTCAACGCCGTCTCCCTCAACTTCATCGCCTTCGCCGCCTACCTCGATCCTGAGCGTATCGCCGGCGTTATTTTCTCGATCTTCGTAATCACGGTGGCCGCAGCCGAAGTGGGCCTCGCCCTGGCTATTGTCATCCGCCTCTTCCGCAACCGCGCCACCTCTAACGTCGATGAAGCGGCACTAATGAAATGGTGAGCCGCCAACTCACCGATTCCTACTCTGCGGGAGGCACGGCCGGTGGCTGAACAGGCTTGGCTGCTCGCCGCTATCCCCGCGGGCATGTTTTTCGTCATCGCCTTCTTTGGGCGTTTTCTGCCGCGCCAGGGGGACTACCTTGGCGTGCTCGCCATCGGCACCTCGTTCGTGCTCTTCTTCTTTGTCCTCGCTGATTACCTCAACTTCTACGACTTCGAAGCTGGAAAGACGGCGATCACCGAGTCCATCAAGTGGTCCACTGTCGGCGTTGGCGAATCCGCCTTCCGTCTGCGAATGGGCATCTACGTCGATCAGATAACGATCGTCATGTTCGCCGTTGTCACCACCGTCGCGCTCATGGTGAACATCTTCTCCATCGGCTACATGAAGGGCGAACCGCGCTACTACTGGTTCTTCGCCCTTCTCCAGCTCTTCGTCGCTTCCATGCTCATGCTCGTGATGGCCGACAACCTGCTGCTGGTCTACATGTCCTGGGAACTCGTGGGCGTCTGCTCCTTCCTTCTCATTGGCTTCTACTGGGAGAAGCGCAGTGCGACGGAAGCCGCCAAGAAGGCGTTCATCACCACCCGCATCGGCGATGTTGGCCTGCTGATTGGCATCATCCTGCTCTGGCGCGCCACCGGGACGTTCAACATTCGCGAGATCATCGAGATCGCCGAACATGGTGGTATCGGCTCCACCTACCTCTTTGTGAGCGTCCTCTTCGTCTTCCTCGGCTGCATGGGTAAGAGCGCGCAGGTCCCCTTTCACGTCTGGCTGCCAGACGCCATGGAGGGCCCGACACCGGTCAGCGCCCTTATCCACGCCGCTACCATGGTGGTCGCTGGCGTCTAC
Organism: Tepidiformaceae bacterium; assembly: GCA_039919985.1. Taxonomy (GTDB): domain Bacteria; phylum Chloroflexota; class Dehalococcoidia; order Tepidiformales; family Tepidiformaceae; genus PNKC01. The sequence goes on from JBDSEP010000199.1 coordinate 1,338, forward strand.
CTCACCGCTCGCCTGCTGCCACTCTTCGAAGTAGCAGATGGCACGCTGCTCATCGTCACGATCGTCGGCCTCGTCACCGCCCTGCTCACTGGCTTCATGGCCCTCGCTCAGACCGATATCAAAAAAGTGCTTGCCTACTCCACGGTGGGGCAGCTCGGCTTCATGTTCGTGGCACTCGGCTCCGGCCACCCGGATGCCGCCCTCTTTCACCTGATGACGCACGCCTTCTTTAAGGCGCTCCTCTTCCTCGGTAGCGGCTCCGTCATCCACGCCACCCACCACAACCAGGAGATGGACAAGCTCGGCGGGCTCTGGAAGAAGATGCCGATCACCGGCACCACCTTTTTCGTGGGCTCGCTCGCCCTCGCCGGCGTGGTCCCGCTAGCGGGCTTCTGGAGCAAGGATGAAGTCCTCCACGCCACTCAGAGCTGGGACGGCGGCTGGGCCCTCATCCTTCTCGGCCTCGCCGCCGTGATGACCGCCTTCTACACCACCCGGCTCTTCATTCGCACCTTCATGGGCAGGCCCATGGACCAACACGTCTTCGAGCAGACGCACGAGTCCGGCTTCCTCATGGCGGCTCCGCTCGTTTTCCTGGGCATTCTCGCCGCAGTCTCCGGCTTCGTCGTCTGGCACGGTGTGGGCACCGCCCTCGGTTTCCCCGGCGGCATCACGGAATTCGTCTTCCTCGAAGAGCCCGAGCGCTACCACATCGATTGGGCGCTCGCCGCCGGCTCCGTGGCCATCGCTGCCGTTGGCATCTTCCTCGGTGCCTGGATGTACTGGGGCAACAGCACCGAGAAATCGACCCGCCTCGCCAACTCGAGCCCCGGCATCTACGACATGCTTCGCAATAAATTCTATATCGATGAGATGTACCAGAAGGGCATCGACAAGGGCCTTCTCGGGTTCAGCTACATCGTCTCCTGGTTCGACCGCTACGTCGTCAACGACACCGGTGTCGATGGCTCCGCGCAGGTAACCGGCTACAGCGGCTACATCCTGAAATTTCTTCAATCCGGACGAGTGCCCAACTACGCGATGGCGATCACCCTCGGCGTCGTTGGGTTGGCGGTCCTGGGATTAGTGGTGAGGGCTTAACGCATGACCTTCGATGAGGGCCAGGGCTACATTGTCCTCGCAACGCTTGCCGCGCCGCTCCTTGCCGCGCTGATCATCCTCTTCATCCCGAGCGAGCAGAAGATGGCCATCCGCTACGTTGCCGCCTTCTTTTCAGCGGTCATGCTCGGCCTTTCGATCTACATCTTCGCCGCCTACCAGGTGGACGGTGAGCACATCCAAATGACGCTCAAGTGGGTATGGGTGGAGAACACGGCCTTCCTCGGAAAGGATGGCATCACGCTGCACCTCGCGGTCGATGGCGTTTCGGCGCCAATGGCCCTCCTCACCGGCATCGTCGCCTTCGCCGGCACCATCACCAGCTGGAAGCTTAACTATCGCCCGAAGGACTTTTTCATCCTCTACTTCACCCTCCTCGCGGGTGTCTACGGGACCTTCTTCAGCTTCGACCTCTTTTTCTTTTTCTTCTTCTACGAACTCGCCGTCATGCCCCTCTACCTGCTGATCGGCGTCTGGGGTTCCACCCGCAAAGAGTACGGCGCCATGAAGCTGACTCTGATGCTCGTGGGAGGCTCGGTACTCATCTGGATTGGCATCTTCGCCGTCTTCCACGAGGCGAACCTCGGCACCTTCGATATGCAGAGGCTCTTCGCCGCCGGCAACGATGGCACCCTGAGCCCCACCTTTCAGAAGATCTTCTTCCCGATGATCTGTATCGGCTGCGGCGTCCTGGCCGCACTCTGGCCCTTCCACACCTGGTCCCCGGATGGCCACATGTCGGCGCCGACCGCCGTCTCCATGGTCCACGCCGGCGTGCTGATGAAGCTCGGCGCGTTTGGCATCATCCGCCTCGGCATTCAGATGCTCCCCGTTGGCGCAGAGTTCTGGATGCCGGGCCTCATGGTGCTCGGCATCATCGGCGCCCTCTACGGCGCCACCGCGGCCCTCACCCAGCGCGATTTCAAGCTGATCTCCGGCTATAGCTCCGTTAGCCACATGGGGTACGTCCTCATGGGCCTCGCCACCATGAACCAGATCGGCGTCACCGGCGCCGTCCTCCAGATGTTCAGCCATGGCGTCATGACGGCCCTAGTCTTCCTCCTCATCGGCGCGCTCTACGACCAGGCCCACACCCGCGACCTCAAGGACTACGGTGGGATCACCAAGGTGATGCCAGTCTGGGTGGTGTTCTACACGGTCGCGGGTTTGGCGAACGTCGGCCTGCCGGGCCTCTCCGGGTTCACCGCCGAATTCCACATCTTCGTCGGCACGTTCCGCGCCTACCCGGTGTTCGGCGCCCTCGCCATTCTCGCCGCCGCCCTCGCCGCCGGGTACATGCTGCGAATGTTCGCGATCGTCTTCTTCGGCCCCTTCAATGTGCGCTGGAAAGACCTGAAAGACCTGACTCCGCTTGAGACCATGGCAGGCGGCCTGCTCATCGGCTCCATCGTGCTTATGGGCGTCTGGTGGGCCCCCTTCACCGACCGCATCGGCCACACCGTCGCCGCCATTCCGGGGGTCATCGGCTAGCATGCGCGACTACACCATCTTCATCCCCGAATACATCGCAGCTGGCTGGGCCGTGCTCGTCATCGCCATCGAGCTCTTCTTCCCGAAGTTTCGACGCGATGCTCTCGCCTACCTCACCGCCGCCGGAGCGGTCGCCTGGGGAATCTCGGCGCTCTTCTTCATCGGCAAGGCTCCACAGGATTTCCAGGGTCTCATTCAGTCCGATAACTTCACCACCTACTTCCGCCTACTCGCCGCCGGCATCGTGGCCGCCGTCTCCATCATGTCCGCCAACTACATGCGCGTCCGCACGAAGACGGCAGCGGAGTACTACGGGTTGCTCCTCATCGCCGGCTGCGCCACCGTCTATATGGCCGCCGCCCGCGAGCTCATCACCGCCTACATTTCGCTCGAACTGCTGAGCTTCTGCCTCTATATCCTGGTCGGCTACCTGAAGCGCGACGCTCGAAGCAGCGAGGCAGCGCTCAAATACATCCTCCTCGGCGCATTCTCCAGCGCCATGCTGCTCTACGGCATGAGCCTCGTGTACGGCATCACGGGCTCCACCACCTACGACGGCATCTCGGCCGGGCTCGCCGCCCGCGGCGACAGCACGAACGCCGGGATCGTTGTCGCGTTCGTGCTCATCCTTGCCGGCGTCGGCTTCAAAGTCTCTGCTGCACCCTTCCACATGTGGGCTCCCGACGCCTACGAGGGCGCGCCCCTGCCGATCACGGCCTTTCTCTCCACGCTCTCCAAAGCTGCAGGCTTCGCGCTCATCCTCCGCCTCTTCAGCGTCGCCTTTGTCGTCGACGCCGTGGAGTGGCGCTGGGCCTTTGCGACACTGGCCGCCATCACCATGACGGCTGGTAACCTCCTCGCCATCCAACAGACGAACCTGAAGCGCCTGGTGGCCTACAGCTCCATCGGCCAGGTCGGCTACATGCTCATCACCATCGCCGCGATCGGTTACGGGGATGCCACCGTCGGCGTGAACGCCACAAGCGGACTGCTTGTCCACATCATCGGCTACGTCGTCTCCACTCTCGCCCTCTTCACGGCGCTCACGGCTTACTACAACAAAACCGGCAACGATACGGTCGAAGGACTCAAGGGGCTCGCTGAGACTCAGCCCTTCCTTGCGCTGGTAATCACCGTCTCGCTCTTCTCCTTCGCCGGACTCCCCTTCTTCGCGGGCTTCGCCACAAAGCTCTTCCTCTTCCAGGGCGCCACCACGGATGAGCTCCTCTGGCTCGTCGGCCTCGCCGTCCTCAACAGTTTCATCAGCCTCTACTACTACCTCATGGTCATCCGCCAGATGTTCCTGTTCGACCCTGTCGCCGGGATGGCGAAGTTCAAGATTAGCCCCGTGATGTGGGTGCTGGGAGCGGGCCTCATGCTCGGAGTGATGTTCATCGGCGTCTACCCCGGCCCCGCATTCAAGGCCGCCGAGAACGCGGCCAAGCCCCTCTTCGGACAGGTCGAACCCTCGGGCGCGGCGCGCCTCCCGTAGAGCTAGCTTCGCGCCCATCGTCTCCGGATCGGTGGAGACTCGCGGCCGCGCCTTCCACGAGCGCGCGGGGAACCAGTCGATGGCCGCAAGGACCGCCAGCCTCAACAGAAGTATGGTCGTCGGCCCCACGTACTTCGTTCGAGTGGGGTGACTTGGAGCCCCTTCTCAGACGAGCACTTGACTCCGCATCGCCCGCTTCAGTCCTCGATGTACACGGGGATCGGCACCGGCTCCAGCACTCGCCCGTGCGTCGGGCCGTTGCCCGGCTGGAAGCGCGGGTGGTGGATAACCAGGAAAGCGAGCGCCGCAAGCACTCCAATCGCGGCCAGCGTGGGCCGCGCACCGGCGTACTGCGTCCCAACCCCCATCACTAACAACGGTAATACGATGAGCGATTCCGTAAGCGTGCTCTGCACTGCGAAGACGCGTGCCTGCTGGCCCATCGGCGCCGTCTCCGTCAATGCCACGCGAGCCGCCACCTGGCTGAGACTGAGCGAGACCCCGATTAGAAACGCTACCGGCAGAGCCACCACGAACGTCGTGTTTAACGAAACATCGAAGTCTACGAGTACGCCGAGCTGGCTATATTCGAACATCGCGATCAGTCCGTAGTCGAGCGCGGCGAGTGCGAAAACCCCTACCGTAAGGCCGAGTAATCCAGCACGCATGAACCACGCCGCACGAGCCTTTGTGATGGCCGGTGCCGCCCACGCCAGCCCGGCGGCCATGCCCGCAATTCCCGGCAGCAGAAGGTAGACCAACGCTGAACGCCCAAGGCCGAGGTCGTGGCTGAGATAGAGCGGAAGGGCCACGACGATCCCCTGTGAGACTACCGCCTTCACGGCAAGCACCGCCACCGCGTCGCGCGCCAGCGATTCACCCCGGAAGAATCGCACCGTGTCCCGGAAGCTGAAGGCGCCACGGGCGGGAAGTACCTCGGCGGGCGTGGCGTTGTGCAATCGCCCCGCAAGAAGAAGGCTCAACGTCGCCAGCATCAGGAATCCCACTGTCGCGCCGCCGAGCATCGCGTTCGCCCCGCCGACATACCAGAGTGCTGGAGCGACGACCGCAAAGCCCAGTCCCTGGCCGACGTACTGCAGCGCCACCAGCAGCGAGTGCGCCTGGCCGGGCGCATCCTTGCGTAACGTTCGAACGAGCGCCATCTCGGCCGGACTGAACACTTGGGAGACGGCGGCGTAGGCGAAGGAGATGACCCATATCACGCTCGGGCCGTGGACGAAGGCCGCCGCAAGTGCAACCACACTGAATCGCAAAACTGCGCCGAGAGCGAGCCCGCGCGCCGGCCCAATGCGGTCCACGATCGCCCCGCCCAGGAGACCGAAGATCAGAGCCGGCGCGAGCATCGCCACGAAAAGGCTGCTCAACCCGATGGCGGCGTGAGAGCTCGTTCCGGCCAGCACGAAGAGCGCAGCGAGGAGCACGTTCTGGGCCACCTGCGCGACCAGTCGAATGCTGTAGTACAACGCCCGTTCCAACGTCAGGCCGCGATCCTGTCCCACCACCACGTAGATGCTTACCTCATCCTCATTAACGACACTCGTCAGCGGCCCGCAAGGGCGGCGGCGTGAGCAACAGGGGTAATGTTCGTCCACCCGGAGGTTCGCTCACTGGCAGCCCCATCGCTCCCGTACGCTAGCAGGTTTGACGGGCCATTTGGGTAAGCTTGACGAAGAATTTTCGCCCCTC
>JBDSEP010000231.1:0-3720 GCA_039919985.1 Tepidiformaceae bacterium
CTCACCGAAGGATCGCTGCCGGCATGGCCACTGCGTGACCTGGCGTGGGTGCTGATAGCGGCGCTCGTTTTTCAGACGGTGGTGGTCCTGCTGAATGTCGCGGTGCCGGAGCGCATTACTCCCACTCCGGCGAGCCCGGTCGACGTGGGCATCTTCGGCAACCCGGCGTTCTACCTGCGGGTAGGAGTAGGAATCGTCTTCCCGATCATTCTTGCCGTGCTCTCGTTGCGAACGTTGCCGTTGCGGGCGATGCAGAGTGCGACCGGGCTGCTCTACATCTGTATGGGCGCGGTGTTTGCCGGTGAGGTGCTGGCAAAGGGGCTGATGTTCCTGACCGGGAAGCCTGTGTAGCGGGCCGGCGCCGGAGCAACTCAAGCCGGGGCAGGGCACGCTCTGGTAGGATTGCCCGAAATCGCCACCGACGTGGCCGCGGAGGAATCGCAAGCCCGTGCATCGCGAGGACGCCTGGAAGATCTTGCTCGAATACTCCGAAGAGGAACGGACGCGGAAGCATGGCATCGCAGTGGAAGCGACGATGCGGGCCTACGCGCGGCTACTCCACGAAGATGAAGAGAAGTGGGGCATCACCGGGCTGCTGCACGACTTTGATTGGGAGATCCATCCAACGGAGGAGCTGCATCCGAAAGCGGGCTCGAAGCTGTTGGAGGCGCGCGGCGTACCGGAAGATATTCGTTACGCGATCCTCTGCCATGCGCCATTCCTGGGGATGGAGTACCGGTCGCAGATGGACCGGGCGATCTTCGCCTGTGACGAGCTCTCGGGGTTCGTTACGGCGTGCGCGCTGGTGAAGCCGGATAAGTCGCTTTCATCCATAGAAGCGGCCTCTGTGCGGAAGAAGATGAAGGACAAGGGATTCGCGCGCGGGGTGAACCGCGAGGACCTGATCAAGGGGGCCGCTGACCTCGGGGTCGAGCTCGACGAACATATCCTGTTCGTCGCCGAGGCTTTGAAGCCGGTGGCGCAAGAACTCGGAATCACGCCGTGAGCAGCATCCGGCGAACGCTACAGCTAGACCGACGGAGCATTGCATGAGGAACGAGCAGGTCCCAGATCGAAACATCGCCATGGAGTTGGTGCGAACGACGGAAGCGGCCGCCCTGGCGGCAGCACGTTGGGTGGGCCGCGGCGACAAGAATAGCGCAGATGGTGCGGCGGTAGCGGCGATGCGGCTGATGATGGACACCGTGGACATGGACGGCCTGATCGTTATCGGTGAGGGCGTGAAAGACGAAGCGCCGATGCTCTACAACGGCGAGAACGTGGGCAACGGAAGCGGCCCGCAGATGGACGTGGCTGTGGACCCGCTGGAGGGCACGCGGCTCACGGCGGAAGGTCGACCGGGGGCAGTGAGCGTGATTGCGGCGGCACCTCGAGGGACGCTGTTCAACCCCCTGGACCTTTTCTATATGGAGAAGATAGCGGTGGGGCCGGAGGCGCGTGGTCACATCGACCTGGCGGCGCCGATCGCGTGGAACATCCAACAGGTGGCGCGCGCGAAGGGCATCCCGAAGCAGGAGGTGACCGTTATCGTGCTGGACCGCGACCGGAACACCGGGGTAGCTGATGAGATTCGGGCAGCGGGAGCGCGCATCCGCTTCATCACGGATGGGGACCAGCCGGCGGCGGTTTCGGCGGCCCTGGAGGGCACAGGCGTGGATATGCTGCTCGGGATCGGCGGCTCCACAGAGGGTGTGGTCTCGGCGGTTGCCCTGAAGTGCATGGAGGGGGACTTCCAGGGGCGGCTCTGGGCGCGGGACAAGGAGCAGATCGCCTATGCCGCGGAGCACGGCCTGAGCCTCACCGACATCCTGACGATCGACGACCTGGTGAAGAGCGACGACGTGTTCTTCGCCGCGAGCGGAGTGACGACAGGCGACCTGCTCAAGGGCGTGGAGTATGTGGCTGGCGGCGCTCGGAGCGAATCGCTCGTTATGCGCTCGCGATCGGGGACCATCCGGCGGATTACGACGGAGCACCACTGGCGAAAACTCCAGGAGCTTTCGGGCGACCGATATGTGGATCTCGGGGCCGGCCGCTAAATTCAGCCAGCTGAGGGGTATGTGTGAGCCATCCACCGGTAGAGTCGTCGCAGCGAGAGGCGCTGCTGGAGGCGGTGCGAGCCCTTGGCCCGATGGTGACCGCTGCCGCCGAGGAGATCGAAAGCGGTCGGCGGTTGCCTCTGCGCATCGTCGAAGCGATGAAACAGGCGGGCGTGTTCCGCATGCCGATGCCACGTGAGTGGGGAGGGCCGGAGAACGACCCGCTGACGCAGATCGAGGTCATCGAAGAGCTCTCCTACCAGAACGGGTCCGTGGGTTGGTGCGCGATGATCGGCTCGGATGGGGGCTATTTCAGTGCGCGGATGGACCAGGACGTATCGCGGGAGATGTACGCGGACCTCGATGCGATCACGGGTGGGGCAGTTGCGCCTCTCGGGCGGGCCGTGGCGGTGGCCGGGGGCTATCGCGTGACCGGGCGCTGGCCCTTCGGCAGCGGGTGCCAGCACAGCACCTGGATGTCGAGCGGCTGCTTTGTGTACGACGGCGAGACCCCACGCGTGGAGGAATCGGGGAGGCCGACGTACGTCGCCTGCTTCTTGCCAGGGGAGGCGTGCGAAATCCTCGATACGTGGCACACCACCGGTCTGCGCGGCAGTGGGAGCCACGACTACGCGGTAGATGGCCTTTTTGTGCCGGAAGAGCGGACGTTCAGCCATTTCACGACTGCTTCGCGGCGTGAGTCTCCGCTCTACCGATTCCCGATGATGTTTCTCTGCAACCAGGCGGCCGTTCCGCTAGGGCTCGCCAGGGCGGCGCTCGATGAAGTGCTGCGGATTGTCGAATCGAAGAAGAACACGCTCAGCGGTGGTTCCATGCGGGAAGACCCGCTGGTGCAGGCGGCGCTCAGCCGGGAGGACGCGCGAATCGGCGCGGCGCGGAACCACCTGATGGCCGTGATGGGAGACTTCTGGGCTACGCTCTGCAACGGCAACGATCCCACGCTGGCCCAGCGGGCTCGCTTCCGGTCGTCGATCGTTTACGCCCACGAGCAGAGCGTGGAGGCCGTGGGCAACCTGTACGGGATGGCGGGGAGCGCTGCGCTCTACTCAGGCAGCGTTTTGGACCGCTGTCTGCGGGATATCCGGACGCTGAACCAGCATATCGTGGCCTCGCCGGCGGTTTATGCCGCTACCGGGAAGATGCTCCTCGGGATGAATCCGCCGCCGGGGTATTAGGGGCGCCCGGTAGGTTGCGCCGGCTTCCTTACTCTTCGTCGGTTTCAGTGGAGCCCTGGAGGCCCCTCTTCGCGGGGATCTCCTTGGCGACCTCGCGGAGGGTATCGAGGACCTTGCTGTTGACGGCATCGCGGGCGGCGCGAATGGCGCTGAAGACGGCGCGAGCGTTGGAGCGTCCGTGGCCGATGACGGTCACTCCGTCGACGCCGAGAAGTTGAGCACCGCCGTACTCGGTGTAATCGAGGCGGCGCTTCACTTTGCGGAGTTCGGACATGAGTACGAGACCGGCTGCGCGATTCCAGGGGGTGAGTTCGACGGCTTTGCGGAGTTCACCAAACATCAATTCGGCCATGCCCTCGGCGGTCTTCAGCACGACGTTGCCGGTGAAGCCATCCATGACGGCGACGTCGCAGATTCCCTTGGTGAGGTCTTTGCCTTCGACGTTGCCGATGAAGTTGAGGCGG
>JBDSEP010000221.1:0-4906 GCA_039919985.1 Tepidiformaceae bacterium
GTCGCCGCGCTGGCTACCTCGCCGCCCGGCGCCCCGCCCACGCCATCGGCAACCAGCAGTAGGAGGGAGCCATCGGGAAGCTCGGCCGCCGCCGCTTCATCCTGGTTCGAAGTTCGAGAACGCCCGACATCTGTGATCGAGGCGTAGTGCGGTGGGGCCACGTCGGGGACAGGCGTCGGTGTGGAGCGTCGCCATGACCAGAGTCTCATCGCAGTCGCCTTGGAGAACGGTGATTGCTCATTGGCTGTACGTTAGCTCGCACGTCCCTGGGCCACTGGCGAACACCTCCACAACCTTCGAGCCTCCCGAAATCGCGTCTACGAACGTGTGCGTAACCTCTACTCGTATCCCGTTCGGCAAGTTCAGCGGAACCTGGAACGAGAGCGTCGGCCACTGGAAGGTCACCACTCCAAGGCTTGGCCCGCCGTCGAAATCGTACACGCGCACCTGCTCGCCGTCTGCGATATACCCATCGCTCCCGCTCACCTCCTCCAGCCGTTGACTGGCAGTGAACGACCCGGACTCGGGATTGGTTGGGCAACTGTTCCTCAGCAAGATGTAGTCGAACGTCCATTCGCCCGCAGCGAAGGAGCGAGGTGCCGGACCCTGCGCCGTTGGTGTCGAGGTCGGGATAGCGGCGGGCGCAGTGTTGGTGGCCGAAGGCGGCGGCGTCCCCGTCGAAGTGCTCTCTGTTGTCGTCGCGCTCGCAACGACTGGCAGCGAGGTCGCCGTCGCCGTCGCCGTCGCCGTCGCGGTTGCGGTCGCGGTCGCGGTAGCCGTCTCCGAGGGGACGCGCGTCGGGGTTGCTACTGTCTGCGCGTGCATGTTGGGAGTTCCGCCCCGCGCACTCTCCCCGCTTGTGGGCGCAGCTTCCGGCGCCGCTGCTCCACACCCACCGAAGAGCGTCACGGCCAGGAGGATCCCGCCGATTGAGCGCGCTGCCGTGCTCCAGCTTCTCCCCAACGCCGCTCGCGGCTGGTCAATCTTTCTAGTCACAAACGCGCTTCCACTCCTCCATCTTAGGCCGCGAACGACCAGCGCCGCGCCGCACGTTGCTCTTGCCACGGGCGGAGTCAGCCCTCGACCGCTCCCGCCGGCGTGGTACGCTGAGCCCGGTGCGCGGGCGTGGCTTAGTGGTAGAGCGCGACCCTTCCAAGGTTGAAGTGCGGGTTCGATTCCCGCCGCCCGCTCCATCCGCCCCGGCAAGTCACCCTAAGCGCGGGCTCCGCTACCATCCGGGGCGTGGGAATTGCCGTCGGCAGTGTGGTGGCGCTCGTCTACCGGGTGGCTTCCTTATTTCTCTGGGCGTCGATAGGCATCATCACCGCCCGCACCCTCTCCGTGGACGATCGGGGGCTCTACGCATCTGCGGTGATCGTGATTGGCGTCACCAGCGGAATCGCCAGCTTCTCCAACGCCGCCAGCTACCTCGTGGCCAACCAGCACCGCGATCCTGGAGAAGTGGCCGCCCACGGTGCCGTTCTCTCGCTCATTTTGGGGGCGATAATCGCGGCGGGTGCGCTTGCCATCTCTCCCTTCGTAGCCGACGATCTTCACGCCGTCGTCATCCTTAGCGGGCTTGCAGTGCTCCCGTCGATTGTCCGGAACACCCTTAGCGGCGTGCTCCTCGGATCGCATCAGTTCAGCCGCTTTAACGTCGCCACTTCAGCGTCAGCGGCGGCGGGACTCGTCTTGATCGCGCTCTGGGTTGGCCTCCTCCGTCATCGCAGCATCGAATCCGCGCTGCAGGCGTGGACGCTCGCGCAATACCTCTCACTCCTGCCGGTCCTCATCTGGGGGCGAAGGTGGTGGGCTTGGCCCTTCCGTCATGGGCTAAATCGGCCCGTGATGCGTCGTATGCTCTCCTACGGCGTGGTCACCGGGGCCGCAAGCGTTATCGCTTTCTTCAACTACCGGATCGACGTGCTCATGGTGATCGGGCTGGATAGCCGTGAGGGCGCCGGGATCTACTCCTCTTCGGTGGCCGTCGCCGAAGGGCTCTGGCTCTTCTCCTCGGCGATCGCCCTCGCCTCCTACGCCCGAGTCGGTTCGACCACGCGTGAGGAGGCCGCCCGGATCACGGCGCTGGGAGTTCGCCACACGATTATCGTCGTGGTTAGCGGGGCGCTCCTTGCGGCGGTCGTTGCTCCGCCACTCCTCGGCGTCGTCTTCGGCGATGTTTATCGCGCTGGCGCAACGCCATTGCGGATTCTCTGCATCGGGACGGCCGCTTATGCTCCAGCATCGCTCATCGGGAACTATTTCACCGTCCAACTGGGACGTCCCGCGATTGCACTTTGGCTGGCTGCCTTCTCCTGCCTGGTAAGCGTCACTGTTGGGTTCGTGCTTATCCCTTCGATCGGCTACACGGGTGCTGCCTGGGCGACCACGCTCAGCTATACGCTCTCCGCCGCGCTCGCGACCACAATTTTTCTGCGAATCACCGCCATTCCGGCCAGCGAACTCTGGCGTGTTCGATCGGACGATTTCTTGAGCTACTACCGCCTGGCTCGCCGGGTGCTGCGCGCGCCCGGCCTTCGGGCGGCCTCCGCGCCGCGCTAATGCGCCGCATTTACGTGCGCCCGCGAATCCGTTGGCGGCGCGGAACCGGTGCCGGGCGTCCCGCCTTCGCCGCGGCTACCCGCTCGCGGCTCCGGTCCGAGCGCTGCAGCACGATCGCGACCACTGCCACCGCCAGGTAGAGCACGATAACCGCCTTGTTCAGCGGGTTGGAGATGTGCATCTGCGTCTGAATTGGCCCGGCCCAGTTGATCGCCAGGATTGGTAGAAACGCGCCAACGGAGAAAACGATGCTCGTGACCACCAGCCAACGGCGGCCCGAGATCATCGCGAACGGCAGGTACCAGACCTGGTACCAGGGCAGGTATCCGGGCGAGCAGACGAAGAGGAAGAGAAACGTCGCGGTGGCGAACGCGGTGATCAAGTCTTGCGGATCGACAAGGCGGTGGTACGCCACGATGTAGGCAAGCAGCACAAAGAAGAGTGCATAGGAGACGCCGACAAGCGCTGCCTTGCCATCCGACTGCGCGTCCGCCCAGTCCGCAAGCACACCCCAGGGCGTGGTCGGCGCAATTGCGCTGGCAGGGCCAATTGTACCGATTCCCGGCCCCAGGCGGAATGCGAAGAGCACGAATGCGCCGACCGCGCAGAGGGCGATGGCCCCCGCCAGGAGCAATCGCCAGCGCGGGAACCAGTACGCCCCGAGAATCGGGCTGGCGAGCAGGAGCCCGAACTTCGCGAGCACCGAGGCCACCGCGAGGCCGAGGCCGCCCGCTCGTGAACCCCAGCCCGCGCGAGTCACCAATAACAGCGCTCCCACCCCGAGCGCCGCCATCAGGCTGTCATCATGCCCGTCGCCAGGGAATTGCCAGAGCATAAGCGGATTGAGCCCGATCAATCCTGTGACCAGGCCCGGGTTTCCGCCGATCTGTTTCGCCACCAGCCCACCGAGGACCGCGGTAACGACGAGGAAGATCGCGGCCACCACTTTCTGTCCGAACAGATTCGCTCGCAGGCCGTCGCCAACGAACGGGATGGGTGCGCCGCCTATCGCGTACGCCACCGGGCCGTAGCCGCTCGGACTATCGCTGAAGGCGCGCACCTCCCGCGCCACGGGGTCATCGATCCTCGACGGCGCGGCGTCGCGCGTGACCGGCAGCTTTCCATGGAGCCAGAAGGTCCGCACGTCCGCTGCGAGGTGAACAGCATCCGGCGAGGTGAGTTCCACAGACGGCAGAAAAACAAGGCAGCCCAATACAGTAGCCACGATCGCCGCCGCGTAGCTGTGGCGGAATCCGGTCCTTAGCGCCCGTAAGCAGAGGAGGTAGAGAAGCGTTGCAAGCCCGATGACGAAGGCGACGCCCATCATGTCCGAGACGTCACTGCCAACCACTCGGAAGATTCCGGACCTCCGGACGATGTCGATATCCACGGTCCAGAGGCGGGCGCGGAGGGTCAGCCCCAGCAACCAGGTGGCACAGAGGGCGAGCACAGCGACGGCGAACGTCCCCTCGGTCCGCCAGTCGCGCCACTGCCAGCGCTGCTCGGCCTGTGCTGGTGGCCGTTTAGTGCGCTTCGACGGCATCCGGCTTCTCAGAAGAAGATCGGGGCGACTCGTCCCAGCGGCGCTCAGCGGCGGTCGCCAACGCCCAGAGGCCGACCGGGAACCAGAGGAGGCTGAGAATCCCGTGCCTGGCAGCGAGTTTTGCCCCACCGATGCTCAAGGGAAGGAGGCGCTCGCGCACGGCGATCACAAACGGCAGCAGCCATTCGGCGGCTAGGGCAACGGCTGCGGGCGCCATCGGCAAGGATCCGGGGGCGCGAGCCGCACTCAACACGAACACCCCGGTCACGGCTGTCCGGGTAAGCACGCGAGTTGGTACCAGCAGGAAGAGCGCTGTGTCCAGGGCCCCGAGGTCTCCGCGCAAAGCTTGCCGCGCGACCTGCGGCCAGCGATGCCAGACAACCCCCACGTGCCCGCGCGCCCAGCGCGAACGTTGGCGGAGAGAGTCCGCCAACACGTGCGGTTCGCCAACCTCCACGTACGTCTCCCCCACGTAGCGCACGCGCACCCCTTCCGCTGCCAGCAGCGCCGTGCTCTCGAGGTCTTCAGTTAAGGTGCGGGTGCTGCGCAGCACTCGTTCGAGCAGAAGCGGGCGGGCGAAGAAGCCGCTTCCGCTGATGGTCGTGCCGAGTCCGAGCTCCTCGCGCGGTCGCCACCAGAAGATGTTCCGGGACTTCCTACCGAATCCGTAGCCGGTCGAGAGCCAATCGCCGTCTGCCCGCGGTCTGGTCTCGACCTGCATGCAGCTTTCGCCGGGGCTCGCGCTGGCAACCTGCTCGAGGAAGTCGTTCGGCACCCGGCTGTCCGCGTCCAGCACTCCGA
>JBDSEP010000242.1:0-3139 GCA_039919985.1 Tepidiformaceae bacterium
GGGCGTGGTCACCGGCGATGCGGGGGACTCCGTGGCGGCCGACTTCGTCGCGGCTATCGCCAGGCATCGCCACTGGGAGCGCGACGGTTCGCAGCAGGTCGGGACAAGCGTGAAGCCCTAAGCGCCCAGTAAACGACGACCAGCCAGGGGCGCGCCTCATGCGAGGCGCGCCCCTGCTTCGATCAGTTACCCGTACGCTCCGCCCTGCGATAGTGGGCAGCGCGCCACGAACCACCCGTGGGTTCGAGCGGCGCAGCACGAAAGGGACACTAAGTGAGAATGCCCGCGCGTCAGTATCCAGGAACCCCGGCACCGCTGGGAGCGACCTGGGATGGCAGCGGAGTGAACTTCGCGCTCTTCAGCGAGACGGCGGAGCGCGTGGAACTCTGTCTCTTCGATGAGCCGTACGGAAAGCCGGACGCCGCCCGCATCGAGTTGACCGAGCGCACGGACAACGTCTGGCACACCTATCTCCCGGAGGCGCGCCCGGGGCTACTCTATGGCTACCGCGTCCACGGGAGGTACGACCCGGACGCGGGCCTGCGCTTCAACGCCCATAAGCTGCTCCTGGACCCCTACGCGAAGGCGATTACCGGCAGCGTGCGCTGGTCACCGGCGATGTTCGGGTACGCGGCCACTGAAACCGGCGACGACAGCCGGTTCGATTCCACCGATAGCGCCCCAGGTATGCCGAAGGCGGTGGTCATCGAGCCCGGATTCTCCTGGGGCGACGACCGCCTGCTGCGCACTCCGTGGCACGAGACGGTGATCTACGAGGCACACGTCCGCGGGCTGACGAAGCTCAATCCGCGCATTCAGGAAGAGCTGCGGGGCACCTATGGGGGGCTCGCGCACCATAGCGTCATCGCCTACCTGCAGGCGCTGGGCATCTCCGCCATCGAACTCATGCCCGTACACCACTTTGTGGATGACCAGCATCTGCTGGACCGTGGATTGGCGAACTACTGGGGCTACAACACCATCGGTTTCTTTGCTCCTGACTGCCGTTACAGCGCGAGCCCGGGTCCGGGCGCCGCCGTCAACGAGTTCAAGTCAATGGTGAAGACGTTCCATAAGGCGGGGATCGAAGTGATCCTGGACGTCGTCTACAACCACACAGCGGAGGGGAACCACCTCGGTCCCACGCTCTCGTTTCGAGGCATCGACAACCCTGCCTACTACCGACGCGTGGATGGCCACGAACGCTACTACCAGGACTTCACCGGGACCGGCAACACCCTCAACATGCGCCACCCGCGCACGATTCAACTGATCATGGATAGCCTGCGCTACTGGGTGCTGGAGATGCACGTCGATGGCTTTCGCTTCGACCTGGCCTCCGCGCTGGCCCGCGAGCTGCACGCCGTGGACCGGCTGAGCGCGTTCTTCGACATTATCCACCAGGACCCGGTGCTCTCGCAGGTGAAGCTCATTGCCGAGCCGTGGGATGTGGGCGAAGGGGGCTACCAGGTGGGGAATTTTCCCGTGCTCTGGACAGAATGGAACGGCAAGTATCGGGATAGCCTGCGCAAGTTCTGGCGAGGCGACCCGGGCCAGGTCGGAGAGGTGGGCTACCGGCTCACCGGCAGCAGCGACCTGTACGAGCAGAGCGGCCGTAAGCCCTATGCGAGCATCAACTTCGTCACCGCGCACGATGGCTTCACGCTCAAAGACCTGGTGAGCTTCAACGAGAAGCATAACGAAGCGAACGGCGAGGAGAACCGGGACGGTGCCGACGACAACGAGAGCTGGAACTGCGGCGTAGAAGGCGAAACGGACGACGCTGAGGTTGTGCAACTGCGTGGGCGGCAGATGCGAAATCTGTTAGCCACGCTCGTTCTCAGCCAGGGCGTCCCGATGATCCTGCACGGTGACGAAGTGTGTCGCAGCCAGCGCGGCAACAATAACGTCTACTGCCAGGACAACGAATTCTCGTGGATGAACTGGGAGTGGGGTCCGGAGGAGAAGCAGATGCTGGAGTGGACGCGGCGGATGACCGCGTTCCGCAGCGCCCACCCTGTGCTTCGGCGGCGAAAGTTTTTCCAGGGACGCCCCGTGCGCGGCCAGACCACCCGCGACATCGTCTGGTACGGACCAGATGGGAGCGAAATGTCCGAGGCGGCGTGGCACGACCCAGAGACGCGCACGCTCGGAATGTGGCTGGCGGGCGATGCCCTGGACCTCAGCCATCCCTCGCTCGATCCCTCGACCGCGGATACGGTGCTGCTGCTGTTGAACGCGGGTTTCGAAGACGTCGAATTTCGGCTGCCAGCAACGCCTCCCCAACAACGCTGGGCTCTCTCGTTCGATAGCGACCGGCCGGAGCAAGTTGGCGGCCGCGTACAGCTTCGGGGCCGCCGGCTCTACCGCCTCGCCCCCAGGTCGATCTGCGGATTCGTCCACCCCTCGCCCGCCGTTAAGGGCGGGATAGGATCGGGCGCGCCTTAAGGTTTGCCGGTCATCCAAAGGGCGCAACTCGCGGGTACGGTGAGCCGTCCATCGACCAGGTGCGGTGCTCCTCCGATGCCCCCGAAGCGGCCTTCGTTCGTGTGCAGGAGAATCTCGCCGCCTTGCGTGTCGTCCACGCAGAACGCCACCTCTCCGCCGAAGTTGACGACGAGCCACCCCCGGCCGCCTCCTGCCGTGAAGCGGAGCACGCCGGCCTGGCTGACCGTCTTCGCCTCGATCGGCAGCCGTTGCTCGCGGTAGGCGCGCAGCACGGGGTCGGTGGCCCGGATGTGCAGCAACTGCCTGTGGAAATCCACGGCGAGCAGTCCGAGTCCAAAGCGCGCTTCGTCGCGGTCGAGCCGGGAGCGCGCGAAGGTTAGCGGGTCTTGCGGGTCAGGGATGGACTCGCGCAACGACTCGTCCTCGAAGGCTTTGAACTGCGCGAAGTCCCGGCGGCGGCCGACCGTCACTTCAGTCGCCAGTGTCGTCGGATGGTCGGTGAAAAAGAGGAACGGGGTGGAGGCGAGATACTCCTGCCCCTGAAAGAGCAGCGGAGTGTGGGGTAACAGGAGAAGGAGCATGGTCGCGGTCAGCATGTCGGCGCGGGAGGCCATCGCGTTCATGCGTTCGCCAAACGGCCGGTTGCCCACCTGGTCGTGGTTCTGCAAGCAGTAGACATAAGCCTGCCATG
>JBDSEP010000095.1:0-5713 GCA_039919985.1 Tepidiformaceae bacterium
TTCGAAGCGGAGGATCTGTTCAATGCTCGAAGTCAATGATTTCAATCAGGTAAAGATCGCCCTCGCCAGCCCGGAGCAGATTCGCTCCTGGTCCTACGGCGAAGTGACCAAGCCTGAAACCATCAACTACCGCACCCTCAAGCCGGAAAAGGACGGACTCTTCTGCGAGAAGATTTTCGGCCCAACGAAGGACTTCGAGTGCTACTGCGGCAAGTACAAGCGCGTCCGCTACAAGGGCATCGTTTGCGATAAGTGCGGCGTGGAAGTTGCCCGTGCCAAGGTCCGCCGCGAGCGCATGGGCCACATCGAACTTGCCAGCGCAGTTAGCCACATCTGGTTCGTCAAGGGTACCCCGAGCAAGCTCGGCCTCCTCCTCGATATGTCCCCCCGTAACCTCGAGCGCGTCCTCTACTTCGCTCAGTACATGATCACCGAAGTCGACGACGACGCCCGCAATCGCGAACTCGAGCACCTCCGCACCGAGATGGTCAGCACCATCGAAGAGCGAGTCTCGGATGTTCGCCCGCGCCGCGAGAAGCTCGAAGGCGAACTCGAACAGGCGAACGAGCAACTCCAGGGAAAGGTCGAAGAGCGCAAGGCCCTCATCGGTGCCGAGCGCCAGATCTCTCGAGAGGCCCTGGGTGCCGCCGCCGGGCGCGCTGTAGCCAGCGCCGAAGCCGCCAAGGGCACCAATCTCGTCGCCGAGATTAGTATCGTCGGCGACATCCTCCTCGAAGCCGGCGTGAAGGTCACGCAGGCCGCCGTCACCCGCGTCCAGCGCGAATCCGACAAGCGTCTCGTCGCCTTCGATAAAGAGACCGAGAAGCTGAAGAGCGCCGAGTCACTCGTCGCCGATAGCGCCCTTGATGATGCGAAAGCCGCCCTCTTCGATGAACTGCATCCGCTGCAAGTCAAGGAAAAAGGCATCCGCGATGAAGTAGAGCAGCAGTACAGTGAGCGCCTCAAGGACCTGGAAGAGCTCAAGGACCCTATCCGCGACGACCAGGTCGTTCTCCTCACGGAGACTCGCTACCGCGAGCTCTCCGATATGTTCGGGCACGTCTTCAAGGCCGCAATGGGCGCCGAAGCGGTGCTCGCCGTCCTCGAGCGCGTCGACCTCGATTCGATGAAGCTCAAGCTCAAGGGCGAGATCCTTACCGCCAGCGGCATGCGCCGCAAGAAGGCCACCAAGCGCCTCAACGTTGTCGAGTCCCTCATGAACTCCGGCAACAAGCCGCAATGGATGGTCTTCCAGGTCCTTCCTGTTCTCCCGCCGGACCTTCGCCCCATGGTCCAGCTAGATGGCGGACGCTTCGCCACCAGCGACCTGAACGACCTCTACCGCCGCGTCATCAATCGCAACAACCGCCTCAAGCGGCTGCTGGACCTTGGCGCGCCAGAGATCATCATCCGCAACGAAAAGCGCATGCTCCAGGAGGCCGTCGATAGCCTGATCGACAACGGTCGCCGCGGTCGCGCGGTCAGCGGCAGTGGCAACCACAAGCTCAAGAGCCTGAGCGACATGCTCAAAGGCAAGCAGGGCCGCTTCCGTCAGAACCTTCTCGGTAAGCGCGTCGATTACTCCGGCCGCTCGGTCATCGTTGTCGGCCCGAACCTCAAGCTCAACCAGTGCGGCCTGCCGAAGAAAATGGCACTCGAGCTGTTCAAGCCGTTCGTCATGCACTCGCTCGTCGCCAAGGGTCTCGCCCACAACATCAAGAGCGCCAAGCGCATCGTGGAACGCGCGCGCCCCGAAGTCTGGGACGTCCTGGACGAAGTCATCCACGACCGCCCGGTGCTCCTGAACCGCGCACCTACCCTCCACCGCCTCGGTATCCAGGCCTTCCAGCCGGTGCTGATCGATGGCTCCGCTATCCAACTGCACCCCCTCGTCTGCTCCGCCTTCAACGCGGACTTCGACGGCGACCAGATGGCCGTTCATGTCCCGCTTAGCCGCGAGGCTGTGGCCGAAGCGAAGCAGATCCTGCTCTCCACCAACAACCTCCTCTCCCCGGCCAGTGGAGATCCGGTCGTCGCGCCATCCCTCGATATGGTGCTCGGCTGCTTCTACATGACGGACATGGACATGACTGACCATGCGCTTGGCCGCTACGCCGAATCGCCGCAGACCATGACTGATGGCTCCACCCACACCCAGGTTCGCGGTCAGTACGGCTCGTTCGAAGACGCCAAGCTCGCCTTCGATCTCGGGAACGTCGAACTTCGCGCGCGCATCCGAGTTCGCACGGACCGCGCCGTGATGGGCGCCGGTGCCACCGCGCCCGAGGCCGCACCGCTCGATGAGAGCGGCAAGCCCAAGCGCCGTTTCATCGAGACCACCGTCGGCCGGATCATCTTCAACACCGTCCTTCCCGAGGAGATCGCCTTCCAGAACCTCGGCATGGACCGCCCCGCCCTCCGGCGCGTGGTCGCCGAGTGCTACCGCACCCTGGGCGGCGAAGCGACCGCTGAGGTCGTGGACCGCATCAAGAACACCGGTTTCCGCTACGCCACACAGAGCGGAATCACGATCGCCATCCACGAGATCCAGGTCCCGAAAGAGAAGGGCAAGCTGCTCGCAGAAGCCGACCAGAAGGTCGACGAACTCGTCGAGCAGTTCCAGATGGGCCTGATCACCGAGGACGAACGCTACCAGGGCACCGTTGATATCTGGGCCGAAACCACCAAGCAGGTGGAAAACAAGATCAAAGAGCGCATGCACGAATACGGCTCCCTGAACTACATGGCGAGCTCGGGCACCAAGGGCAATATCACCCAGATTCGCCAGATGGCCGGCATGCGCGGCCTCATGGCCGACCCCAACGGTCGCGTCATCGAGCTTCCTATTCGCGGCTCCTTCCGCGAGGGGCTCACCGTTCTCGAGTACTTCATCTCCACCCACGGCGCCCGCAAGGGTCTCGCCGACACCGCACTGCGCACCGCAGACTCCGGTTACCTTACCCGCCGCCTCATCGATGTGGCGCAGGACGTCATCATCCTCGAAGAGGACTGCGGAACCACCGCCGGCCTCTGGATCGAACGCGACGAAGGCAAGGATAGCCTCGATACCCTCGCCAGCCGCATTATCGGCCGCTACCTCGCGATGGCAGTCGTCAACGAAAAGACCGGCGAAATCCTCGCCGACCGCGATAACGAGATCAGCGAAGAGGTCGCCGCTGCCATCGACCTCGCGTCCGTGCCTCGCGTCCTCGTCCGCACCCCCATGTCCTGCGAAGCGGAGCGTGGTATCTGCGCACTCTGCTACGGCCGCGATCTGGGCCGCGGGCACCTGGTCAAGCTCCGAACGGCTGTCGGCATCATCGCCGCCCAGTCCATCGGCGAACCGGGCACCCAGCTGACGATGCGTACCTTCCACACCGGTGGCGTCGCAAGCGCAGCCGACATCACCAGCGGTCTTCCCCGCGTCGAAGAGCTGTTCGAAGCGCGAGCCCCCAAAGGCGAAGCGATCATCAGCGAAACCGACGGTGTCGTCGAAGTCGTCCAGGAGAACGAGCGGCGCCTCGTTCGCGTCACCAGCGTCGATACGCTGGTCGAAGAGTACGAAGTGCCCGCCAAGGGCGAGGTCCTCATCGAAAACGGCAAGCGCGTAAGTGCTGGCGCGATTCTCGCTCGCGGCCCGCAGGCGAAGACAACTGCAGCCAACGCCGTCGCCGCCCCCGGCGAGGCAGTCCTCTCGCGCATCTCAGGCGAGGTCCGCTACTCCGGCAAAAACAAACTCCAGGTGGTGTACGAAGAGCGCGAAGAGCGCGAGTACGCCATCCCCGCCGCCGCCCGCCTCCTCGTGGAGAGCGGCGAGTACGTCAACGCCGGCGCTCAACTCACGGAAGGCGCTCGCAACCCGCAGCACATCCTCTCCATCCAGGGCCGCGACTCCGTCCGCAAATACATGGTGGACGAAGTCCAGAAGGTCTATAAGTCCCAGGGCGTCAATATCAACGACAAGCACATCGAGGTCATCACCCGCCAGATGCTCCGCCGCGTGAAGGTGGACCACCCAGGCGACACCGGCTACCTCCCTGGCGACCTCGAAGACCGGCGCATGTTCGAAGAATCGAACAACAAGATCATCGCGGAAGGTGGCGAACCAGCCACCGCCCAGCCGGTGCTCCTTGGCGTCACCAAAGCCTCGCTCAACACCCACTCGTGGCTCGCCGCGGCGTCCTTCCAGGAGACCACACGCGTCCTCACCAATGCTGCCATCGATGGCATGGTGGACCGCCTCACTGGTCTCAAGGAGAACGTGATCATCGGCAAGCTCATCCCTGCGCGAAGCGAGATCATCGTCGCCAAGCGCGAGCACTACGCCGAACTCGATGTCCCGGAATCGCTCCTCCTCGAGGAAGAATCCGAGCTCGAACGGATGCTTGCCGAACGCGAGTCCGCCACCTACCGCCCCGCCTCCGTCGCCATCCTCGATGAGGAGGACGAGGAGATCGGTGCGCTTCCCACCGAAGGCGAGGACGAGGACGACGACCCGATGATCGGCGGCAATTAGCTCCCATACGGACCAAAACGCAAGATGGCCCTGGTCGGAAGACCGGGGCCATCTCCGTTTCCGTAGCCCTCGCCCACCTGCCGCCTACGGGAAGATGTGCACCTTCACAGCTCCGCTCGCCTTGTCGTTCGCCGTGCTGAAGGCCTGGGCCGCCTCTTCGAGCGAGAAGCGGTGGGTAACGAGCTGTTCCATCTCACCGGTGTGGCCCGACAACCAACCTACCGCTATCTCGAAGTCGCTGTGCAAACCCGCGCTTGCGTAACAGTTCGACCCAACGAGTGTGAGCTCCCGCGTCGAAAAGTCGAGCGCGGGCAGCCGCGCTGTGCCTTCGAACACCCCGAGCATCGTAATGGTGGCGCCTGGCCGGGCAAGGGCCACCGAGTCGGAGAGAGTCGTTGCTTTCCCTCCCACGGTCTCTATCACTCGGTCTGCGCTCGCCCCGAGTTCTGCCAGCAGCGACGGGCCGTCCGGAGCCACAAACGTTGCGCCGAGCGCTTCTGCCAACGCCTGCTGTTGGGGGTGACGCGCCGAGACCGAGATTCTCCGCGCTCCCCCGGCCTTCGCCAGCGCAACGCAGATCAGCCCGATCGTCCCTCCACCGAGGATCACCACGTCTTCGCCCGGCGTCACCCCTCCGAGCCGCAGTCCACGCACGCACACCGCCACCGGTTCGACGAGTGCCGCAAGCTTCACATCCAGGCCGTCCGGAAGCGCGTAAACGCATCGCGCGGGCACCGTCATGTACTCCGCGAGCCCACCGCGGCTCGTGACGCCGAACAGCGTGCGCTCCGGGCAGCGGTTGTAGTCGCCGCGCCGACAATTGGGGCAAGCGCCACAGCCCGTCAGCGGCTCGACGGCGACTGCCGTGCCCGGTGCCAATTCCACGCCCTCGCCGCACATGTCGATCGTCCCGCTCACTTCGTGGCCGGGCACGAGGCCCGCTGGTGCGGGAAACCCGCCGCTGAAGAAATGCATGTCGGTACCGCAGATGCCAGCCGCCGCGACCCGGATGCGCACCCAACCCTCCCGCGGCGTCGGATCCGGCCGTTCCACTACCGATACCGTGCTATCTGCGTTCCAGGCGACTGCCTTCATAGAGTCCTCCGTTTCCTGCCGTGAGTTCGCCATGCGGTTGCGTAGTTTGCCATTTACACCCTCGATAGGGAGGCATATTATCCCGACCACGGTCAAAGGGGG
>JBDSEP010000296.1:0-5577 GCA_039919985.1 Tepidiformaceae bacterium
TGTAACCGGTGCTCTCGCGGAGGACGCGGTCCTAGCGGTATCTCCGCGCGGCCAGGATCGGCCAATCTTCGAACGGGACTCCGCTTCGATGGACGTGGTAGACGTCATGCAGATTCAGCGTTGTATCGCCGTGACTCGGGACGATCTCGAGTCGGTCCCCGCGCTGGAGGCGAGCTATCCCCTCGCCGGTCAGCGTGCCGTGCTCTTCCGAGAGGCGCGCAACCTTCACTGTCCCATCCACGGACATTGGAGGACCGAAATCGTTGCTCAGCGACTTCACCCCCGCATCACAGACGGCGTAACGCTCCTGCACGGAGATCACGGTGGTGAGGAGGGTGAGCGCCTGTTGAAAGGTGTCGGGGACGAACTTTTCGGCGGTGCCATCCATGAAAACGTAGGTACCCGCCTGCAATTCCGTCACGCCCGCCCGCTTGGCCGCGAGGGCGACGCTTGCCGTGCCGCTGGTCGAGACCATCGGCGGTGCGAGACCGGCTTCGGCGAGGGCTTCGGCGTGCGCCTGGACCTTGTCGAGGGCGGCCTGAATGACATCTCCCCGCTCGGTCTCGTCAGGGAAGCCGTACATGTGTCCTTCGTAGCCCATGATTCCGCGGTAATCAATGCCCGAATCGATGAGGAGACGGGCGAGGCGAACGGTCTCGGAAGTCTCGGTGGTACCGCAGCGGTGCATGCCGGCATCCACCTCGATGACCGCCGCTGGTGTCTGACCGCTGCGTCGCGCGCCTTCCACGAGTTCTGCCACGTTGAAGTCGGATTCGACAGCTATGGTGATATCCACGCCGCGGGCGAGGAGCGCCATCAGGCGATCGATTTTGAGTCTGCCGACGACCTGATTGGCCATCAGGATCGGGCCGAGGCCGGCGTCGGCGAGAACCTCCGCTTCGCCCAACTTGGCAACGGTAATGCCGATCGCTCCCGCATCGAGTTGGAGCTTCGCGACCTGCGGGCACTTGGGCGTCTTGAAGTGGGGTCGAAGACTTACTCCTGTGCCGGCAAGGGTGCTCATCATCTTCGCGATGTTCGCCTCCACACGGTCCAGGTCGAGGAGGAGGCAGGGGGTGTCAAAGTGGTCGTAGGGCATGGCCTAGTAAACACCGGGCGTCGGAGTTCTGCAAAGGACGGGTTGCTGGCGAGCCTACGGCAGCGGGACAGCCATGTAGGTACCCGAACGAAGGGCGGCGACGAGCGAAGCCGTGTCGGTGACCGTGGCCGCGAAGCTTGTGGCCGCGCGCGCTGTCTCCGCCGCTGAGTGCGAATCCGAGCCACCGATGCCTGGAAGGCGGAATCCGCGGGCAAGACCCGCCGCCGCCATGTTCTGAAGGCGAGTGTCGCTACCGTTCAAGGACTCCACCGACTCGAAGAACTCTACCGTTTCGCGGGTGACGCGGAGGTGGCCGTCTCGCGCCGGGTGCGCGAGGAAGAGCAGCGCGCCTT
Source organism: Tepidiformaceae bacterium (assembly GCA_039919985.1). Lineage (GTDB taxonomy): Bacteria > Chloroflexota > Dehalococcoidia > Tepidiformales > Tepidiformaceae > PNKC01. The sequence goes on from JBDSEP010000296.1 coordinate 1,453, forward strand.
CTTCCTGGGCGGCGGCGAAAAGCGAGGAGGCGCTCGCGAAACGGCTCGACCCGGAGGAAAGCCCGTAGGCCAGCACGTGGCCGAGGTCGGTCGTGAACTCAACGCCACGGAGGACGAGGAACCCGGTCCGAGCGGAGAGCTCGGCCAACTCTTCTTCCGGCCAGAAGGCGTCGTGTTCCGTGAGGCAGACTCCGTCGAGGCCGCGGAGGCGCGCCAGGCGTACGAACGCCTCCGGGTGAAGAGCGCTGCACTGAGAGCGCGGGAACGTGTGGCAGTGCATATCGATCAGCATGCGTGAGCGGCGTGGCTAGCGGGGGAGTTGCTGTCCGTAGATCTCCCCGAGCAGGTCCAGGAAGGCGGACATTGGCCCGGATTGGGGCTTACTCCGGCGGTACATGATCGCGATTTCGCGTTCGACCGGGGCGGCGGATTCGATGTGCACTTTGTGCAGGGTGCCCAGGCGAATCTCGCGCTCCACAGAGACTTCAGGCAGCAGGGCGATTCCGAGGTTCGCCTCCACCATCTTCTTCGTCGCCTCAATGCTGTCGAGTTGCATCTGCTGTTGGGGGACAACCCCGAGATCGCGGAAGAGGCCCACAATCATGCCGTAGTAGCCGGAATCGCGGTCGAAGAGGATGAGGGAGTCATCCGACAGGTCGTCGACCTTCACCGAGCCTCTCTTGGCGTAGCGATGCTGCGAGGAGACCACGAGGACAAGTTCATCGCGGTAAAGGGTGACGGTACGGACGTCCGGATGGTTGATGGGGCGTCCGAAACCGACCTGCACGTCGTCGTCGAGGACCATCTGGAGGACCTCGTCCGAGTGGCCGGTGCGTACCAGGACGTCGACCCCTTCGTGGTTATCGCAGAAGGCCTTAAGAAGCCGAGGAAGAACGTACGTGCCGACGGCGGGTGCGGTGCCAATCATCAGCCGACCCGACGTGCCGTCGCGCGTACCTTCGAGCACCATTAGGCCGTCGTTCAGCGTGCGGAGGACGCGCTGGGCGTAGGGCAGGAAGGAGCGTCCCGCATCCGTCAGCTTCACGCCCCGTCCCATCCGTTCGAAGAGCGCCTGCCCCACTTCGCGTTCGAGAGATTGGATGCGGTTACTGAGCGAGGGCTGGGCAACACTCAGCATCTCTGCGGCGCGACTGAAGCTGCCGCAATCGGCGGCGGCAATGAAGGCGTCTAACTGGGCAAGTTCCACAGGGGAATCACTCGGGAGCTATAGATTCCGGCTAGCTCGCGCACTCTACCAAACCGTACAGCCATAGGCTAGAAGCATGGATGGGGTTGGCTATCCCGATACCGCTAGCCGAAATACTTGCCCAGCACCCAGGCCATGACGTCCCTTGCTGTAGCGATTCCGATCAGTTGGCCGTCCTGCGTTATGGGGATATGGCGAAATCCGCCTTCGCCCATCTTGTTCAAGGCGTGCGCCATGGGGTCGTTGTGGCGCAGGGTCACGGGGTCTTTCGTCATGAACTCACTGACCGGAGCCGCAGAACTGTCCGCCAGGCCGGCGATTCGCTTAAGAACGTCGCGCTCCGTGAGGATGCCGCTGATGCGGCCAGCATCCAGCACCACGACCGCGCCGGTGCGTCCGCCGAGCATCGCGTCAACCGCCTCGCGGACAGTCGCGGTGGGGGGGACCGTCGGGGGGCGTTCGAACCGGATGGAAGAGACGGGCAGGGCAAGGTCGCTATCGGTGGCGGTTTGCGTGCTTTCGGGCACGTCCACGCTGCGGAGGTCCGCCGTGCAATGCTCGCAGGTGTCGGAGCCCTCGATGTTTTCGGTCCCGCAGCTGGGACAGATGAGAATGTTGCGCGGGTCGTTCGCCAAGGGGTCCTCCCGTTGAGAATGCGGCGGGCGCCGTTCGAACGGAGAGCAGGCTCCCGCGAAACGGCGACGAGACTTCTTTCGTGGATTCTAGCTGACTTCCCAGGTCTCTCCGCTGTGCAGCAGTTCTTCGAAATTGGGGGGGTTCTTCGCGACCGCGTCGTCAACCTGTTGCTGCACCAGTTCATCGTATGAGGGCCGCTGGACGTTGCGGAAGATGCCGACAGGCACAGGGAAGGCGGGGTAATCCATGCCCACAAGGATGTTGGCGAGCGTGGGGTTATCGGAATCAGTCTGGTGAACAAGGAGCCCGGAATCGTCAGTGGCGTTCTCGACGACCTCCGGGGTGAAGCCGTTGAGCCGAATTCCGTTCTGCAGGTCGGTGCCGAAGCGCAGCGGCTTGCCGTCTTCGAGGTAAATCATCCGGTCCTGGCGGACCTCTTTATCGGTAAACGCGGTAAAAGCACCGTCGTTGAAGATGTTGCAGTTCTGGTAAACCTCGACGAACGACATACCCTTATGTTGTGTGGCCTTGTAGAGCGTCTCTCCGAGGTGCTTGATATCGCGGTCCACGGCCCGGGCAACAAACGTTGCGCCGGCTGCGAGCGCCACGCGGATGGGGTTGAGCGGCGTTTCGACGGTCCCATAGGGCGAGGACTTCGTAACTTTGCCGAACTCGGAAGTCGGCGAGAACTGGCCCTTCGTGAGCCCGTAGATGCGGTTGTTGAAGAGGATGACGTTGAGGTCCACGTTTCGGCGCATGGCGTGGAGGAGATGGTTTCCACCAATGCTCAGGCCGTCGCCGTCGCCGGTGACCACAAACACTGTGAGCTCCGGCCGGGCGGTTTTGAGGCCCGTGGCGAGCGTGAGCGCGCGACCGTGAATGCTGTGGAAGCCATACGTCTCGACGTAGTACGGAAAGCGGCTGGAGCAGCCAATGCCGCTGACGAAGACGATATTCTCCCGCGGGATCTTCAGCTCGGGGAGCATCTTCTGCATCTGCGCGAGGATCGAGTAGTCGCCGCAGCCGGGGCACCAGCGCACTTCCTGGTCGGAGACGAAGTCCTTGCGGGTAAGAACGGGGAGGTCGCCGTTGAGAAGTTCTCCCGCGGAGACAGTTGGGGTTGTCATGCTTAGCCTCCCAGGCTCGCGCTCTGACCAAAGTCGAACGTGTAGGGCCCGGCGAGGCCGAGCATTTCGTCGATCTTGCCTTCGATCTCCATGATCTTGAACGGCTGGCCGGAGACCTTGTTGAAGCCGACGGCGTCCACAAGAAACTTGCCGCGAATGAGGAGCGAAAGCTGGCCGGTGTTCAGTTCCGGGATCATCACTTTTTTGAAGCCGGAGAGCACTTCGCCGACGTTGGATGGGAAAGGGTTGAGATAGCGGAGGTGGGCCGAAGAGACGTTCAGCCCTCGCTTCCGCGCCGCTTCAGCGGCGCTGGTGATGGCGCCGTAGGTGCCCCCCCAGCCGAGCAGCAGGAGGTCGCCGGTGGAAGGGCCGGTTATCTCCAGCGGCGGGGTATCGCGGGCGATGCGGGCCACTCGTTCGGCGCGAACGAGGGTCATCTCGTGGTGATTTTGGGGATCGTAGCTAATGTCACCGGTTGCGCCGGACTTTTCGATGCCGCCGATGCGGTGCTCGAGGCCTTTCTGGCCGGGCACAGCCCAGGGGCGGGCGAGCGTCTCCGGGTCCCGCTTGTAGGGCGAGAAGTCAGCGCCGAGCGGGGCGTAGTGGTACTCAACTTTGGGCAGGGTGGACATCTCAGGGATGCGCCACGGCTCGGAGCCGTTGCCCAGGTAGCCGTCGCTCATGAAGATCACGGGCACCATGTACTTGAGGGCGATGCGGAAGGCCTCGATGGCCATGAAGAAGCATTCGGAGGGCGTGGCGGGGGCGATGATGGCCACCGGCGAATCGCCGTTGCGTCCGAACATCGCCTGCAAAAGGTCCGACTGCTCGGTTTTGGTGGGCATGCCGGTCGAAGGGCCTGCGCGCTGTACGTTGATCACGACGATCGGCAGTTCAGTCATGACGGCGAGGTTCAGCGCTTCGCTCTTCAATGCGAGTCCGGGGCCGCTGGTGCCTGTGAGCGCGAGGTGGCCGGCATAGGACGCGCCGATCGCCGCGCCGATCGCCGCAATCTCGTCCTCCGCCTGGAAGGTCTTGATCCCGAAGTTCTTATGCTTCGAGAGCTCGTGGAGTACGTCCGAGGCAGGGGTTATGGGATAGCTGCCGTAGAAAAGCGGGAGCCCACTCTGGACGGAAGCAGCGATAAAACCGAGC
>JBDSEP010000334.1:0-5019 GCA_039919985.1 Tepidiformaceae bacterium
TTCATGCCGGAAGTGAACGACGAGGTGCTCGTGGCCTTCGACCATGGAGACCGCGGCCAGCCGTACGTTTTGGGGTCTCTCTGGAACGGCACGGACAGGCCGCCGATGAAGTACGACAAGTTCTTTAGTGCGGGGAAGGTGGTCCGCCGCCAGATTAAAACGGCTGCGGGACACCTGCTGGAGTTTGATGACACCTCGGGTTCGGAAAAGTTCTCTGTGCTTACTCCAGGCGAGCGCACGATCGTCTTCGATGACGGCGCCAAGACAATTACCGTGGGCGATGGCGGCCAGAACTTCGTTGAGATCGATTCGAACGGCACCGGCAAGATCACGATTAAGACGGGCGGGGACGTCACTGTGGAGGCCGGCGGAAACGCTAAGGTGTCGGCGAAAATGTCGGCGGAGGTGGATGCCCTGAACATCAAGCTCACCGCGAAGGGATCGCTGGAACTCAGCGGCGTGATGGTAAAAATCGCGGCGAAAGCGATGCTCGACATGGATGGCGGCGGGATAGCCATGCTGAAGGGCGGGCTCGTAAAGATAAACTGAGCCGACCACGCTCCAAGCACGGGCGCGTCTCTGCGCTGCAGCCGCTTGGCGCTGAATCGGGTAGTCTAGCCGGGCCATGCCAGACAGGTCGCTTATTGGTCGAGGTTGGAGTTTCCCGGTGCAGCCGGGTGGCGGCGGTGCGATTGGGCTCTCGGACGGGACTGCGGAGGTGGAGGAAGCGGTGCGCATCATTCTCGGCACTTCGCAGGGCGAGCGGGTCATGCGGCCGACGTTCGGCTGCCGGATTCATGAGCTCGTGTTCGACCCCACCAACGGAGAGACCATCGGGCTGGCAGAGCGTTACGTAAAGGAAGCCCTGGCGATGTGGGAACCTCGGATCGACGTCCAAACTGTGACCGCGGAGTCAGAGGGTGAGGATCAACGCGCCGGCAGGCTGATGATCTCGGTGACGTACACGCTGCGTGAGATCAAGGACCCTCGCACGCTGGTGTATCCCTTCTACTTGATCGAGCGCGAGTGACCCAACTTTCTGCCGCCGCAGTGACCCTGACCACCGCAAACTACGCCCCCGCAGCTCGGAGCCCCCATGCCACTTCCTGACCCACAACTCGACGACCGGCAGTTCCAGGACATCGTTAACGAAGCGAAGATGATGATCCCGCGGTACTGCCCGGAGTGGACCGATCACAACGTTTCGGACCCAGGCGTGACGTTGATCGAGCTTTTCGCGTGGATGACCGACCTGATCATCTACCGCGTTAACCGCGTACCAGAGAAGAACTATCTGCGGTTCATGGACTTGCTGGGCATACGGCTGAAGGATGCTGTCCCGGCGCGCACTCCGCTGAGCTTCTGGCTCACAGCGCCACAGCCCGGCCCGCTGGGGATTCCCCGGGGTACGGAAGTTTCGACGGTGCGCACGGGAGATGGCGACGCCATCTCGTTCACCACAGACGAAGACCTCGTGATTGTGCCGCCGACCTTGCGGCAGTTCCTCTTCTCCGCCGACGACACGAACTACACCGACTATATGCCACGGCTGGAGTTGGACGGCGAGCTGTTCGACGCTTTCCAGCGTGTCCCGCTCCCCGGCGACGCACTCTTCTTCGGCTTTGCGGAAGACCTGAGCCGGCACATCCTCGGGTTCTCCGTGGATTGCGTGGTGGAAGGCATAGGCGTGGACCCGCGGGACCCACCCCTCTCCTGGGAGGCGTGGTGCGGGGAAACTCGCGGCTGGGTTCGCTGCATCGTGGAATCAGACACCACCGGTGGGCTGAACCAGTTTGGAGTGGTGACGCTGCACTTGCCGGCAGGGATGGAACTGCGGACGCTCGTGCGGCAGGCGGCGCGTTGGCTCCGTGTGCGTATCCTTCAGCCGCGTCCACGGCAACCTGTCTACTCAGCCTCACCGAAGATCAACAGCGTAAAGGTCACGTCCATCGGTGGGACCTCGCAGGCAACGCATGCGCGCATCGTGAACGGCGAAATCTTGCCGCGCGCGAGCGGCGTGCCGGGGGAATCGATCGCCTTGCAGAACAGACCGATCCTGCCGCGGGTGCCGGACGAGTACCTGGAAATCGAGACCGACCTGGGCGTATGGGAGCCGTGGGACGAAGTGGAATCGTTCCGGGAATCGCAGTACGGCGACCGCCACTACGTTTTGGATGGCGTATCGGGGAACATTGAACTCGGCCCGGCCGTGCGACAGCCGAACGGCGTGGAGTGGTTCTTTGGAGCGACTCCACCGCGAAACGCCGCCATGCGCATGACGCGCTACCGGTTCGGCGGCGGGGTGGAGGGCAACGTTGCGGCGAATACGCTGACGGTGCTTCGCTCTTCAGTGCCATACATCGACCACGTGACGAACCGCTTGCCAGCTGCGGGTGGACTCGATGCAGAATCTCTCGAGGCGGCAAAGATGCGCGCGCCAGCCACCCTGAGATCCCAGAACCGGGCGGTCTCGGCGACGGACTACGAATTCCTGGCGATGGAGGCCTCGCGGCGAGTCGCCCGCGCGCGGTGCATCCAGGTGCGAACGGATGGCTCCGGGAGTTCGGTACCGCCGGGCACGGTGGAACTACTGATTCTCCCGCTCGTCCCCGACGACCATCCGCGAACGCTGGAAGCGCTCCAGCCCCCGCCAGAACTTGTGGAGGAAGTTCGCGCATTCTTGGACGAACGTCGGCTGCTGGGTACTCAACTCGTTGTGGACGGTCCGGCCTATGTTGGCGTGAGCGTTGAGGCGAGTATTGTTGTGCAACGTCACCATGCGACGGAGCAAGTTCGCACCGCGGTGGCGCGGCGCATCCGTGAGTACCTCGACCCTTTGCTGGGCGGACCTGCGGGCACGGGCTGGCCGTTCGGCCGGGATCTCTACCTTTCGGAGATGCAATCGGTGGTGCAGGCGGTGGCCGGCGTGGAGTACGCACAGGATGTGACGCTCTACCAGGTGGACATCCAGACCGGCCAGTCACGCGCTGCAGGGCAGAAGATCACGCTGGCTGAAGATGTGCTGCTGCTTTCCTACGAACACACCGTATCGGCGGTCTCACGCTGACTATGACAACGCTTAAGCCGGCGGAGGGCGACCGCCTCGAAGCCCTGGAGGAGCCGGCATTGCCCCCTGAGACGGTGGAGGTAGATGACGCGCCGGCGGTGGAGGCAACCGCGGACGGAGCGGAAGCCGAAGGCACTCCGAGCGAGAAGATGGCCCCAACAATCGTGCAGCCGGCGCTCGTGGTGGAGCCCCCATTCGAGCCGCCTCCACCCCCGGACCGGACTCGTTTCCGCCCGCCAGAGCCGACCGACGCCCCTCCGGGCGTGGCGGAAGATGTCAGCTCCTACCTGCATTACCTTCCGGGCATCTACCACAACAATCACTTCCTTGGGCGTTTTCTGTTGATCTTCGAATCGATTCTCGGGCCGCTAGACCGGACCGTGGAGAACATGCATCACTACTTCGACCCGTTCGTCACGCCGCCGGAGGCTGTGGATTGGCTGGGGACATGGGTAGGCCTGGCGCTGGATGAACGGTGGCCGGAAGATAGGCGGCGAGAACTGATCGCCGAGGCGGTGAACCTCTATCAGTGGCGCGGGACCAAGCGCGGACTCTCAGAGTTCCTGCGGCTCTACACGGGAGTTGTCCCGGAGATCATCGAGCCCACGCTGCGCGAAATTGCAAACGCGCGCGGACGGGCGTACCGATTCACGGTGAGGATTACCATCCCCGCAGGAAGCCGAATCAGTCGCTCGCTCATCGAGACCATCATCGACGCTGAAAAGCCGGCTTTCGCGGCATGCACGCTGGAACTAATCGAGGGCTAACGCTGGGTCGCGGAAACGCCAGCGGTCCGCCCGGCCAGTCCTATGGTGCGAATTCAAGGAACGGGGCGCCGCTTCCGTTCGCCAACTTTTCGGCGGACCAGCCGGTGAGCGTCACCCCCGCGGCGTCCTTGCCTTCGATCTGCCACCAGATGCGAGTGCCATCGTTCGTGGGGCCATCCTTGACGGCCACCTTCGTGCCCGAGCAGAGACGTCCCGCGATGTTATCGGGCTGAATTGCGGGAGTCGTCCCCCTGCGGACGGCGAGACAGTTGTCGTTCGCCGGAGGATTCGGGTCAGAGTTAACCACGACGGCGTTTCCGCCCTTACGGATAACGTTGGAGACGGGCGCAGTGGTCGGCGCCGCGGCCGCGCTAGCGGCAGCGGTTGGGGTCGCAGAGTCCGTGGCGACCTTGGAGTCGCCACCGCCGCGTGAAAGCAGACCGAACGCTATTCCAGCCAGAACGCCGACGGCGATGATGGCGATGACGGGCCACTTCCAGCGCTGGAGCGGAGGCTGGAAGCGCAACTGTCCGTCAGCGGCCACTTTCTGGACGGAAGAGGTCTTGGGGCGGGCTTCGATGCGGAACGGCGTAATCTGAGCGTCGCCGAGCATCTTCCTGTTCTTCGCAACCACCTGGACGCGAACATCCTTCCGCTGCCCGGGTTCGAGCGTGACCTGGTCCTCCTCGAATTGAAAGTCCAGGGCGTTCGCATCCTGGACACCCGCTAGCGCAAAGGAGATCGGGACGTTGCCGCTGTTCTCCGCGGTTACCTTGAAATCTCGGGTGGAGCGGACAGGATCGAGTGTCACCTTGAAGCCCTGGAAAGGCAGCACGGTGACCTTGCCGAGGGCGCGCACCTCGCGTGATGTTGCGCGCGAGACCACGGCCACGGCGAAGGCGTACTCTTTGGCTGCGGATTCTGCGGTGCGCGGCGGCTGGATGACGATCGTCACTTCATCTCGGGCGTTGGGGACGAGCGAAAGGCTAGGACGACTGACTTTCACCCAGGAGGCGGGTAGGTCCACCACGCTGATCGTGAGTTCATCCACAACGTTGCCACGATTCTGGACCGAGACGGTGGCCGTGGTTGGAGAGCCGGCGGCGATTGCGGCACCCGGCGAAGCGAGGTTGACGGATATCGTCTGAGCGGGCTCGGAGGACTGAGCGCTGGAGCTCGGCATGC
>JBDSEP010000019.1:0-6812 GCA_039919985.1 Tepidiformaceae bacterium
GTGCACGTGGGCGTTTTGAGCATTTCAGCGCCCGGGCGCGGGCCGCTCTCCGCGCCGGTTTGGTATAGCTACGAGCCTGGCGGCGACATTGTGATTCTTACGGGCAGCAACGCCCCGAAGACGGCGATGCTGCGTGAGCAGGGACGAGCCACGCTCGTGGCCCAAACCGAGGAGGCCCCCTACGTATACGTCACCGTGGAGGGCACTGTAACCCTCGAAGAACTCTCGGAAGGTGACCTGCTGAAGATGGCCGTGCGCTACCTCGGCCCGGAGCAGGGCGCGCGATATGCGAGCGGCGGCGGCGACGGCGGTAGTGTGAAGGCTCGCCTTTCGCCCCAACGTTGGCGGTCCGAAGACTACCGCAAAGCGGCGCTCTAACCGGTGCTCCGTTTCTCTCTCCACGCGCCGAAGATGAAACCGCTGCCGTAGGTCACGTGCATCGTTGTCATCGCCGCGAACGTCAGCAGGGAGTTCGCACCGCTCTTCTGCGCCACGTTGCGCGCCGTGAACAGCCCCCCCGCCGCGTAGAGCAGGGAGAGCAACACGAGCAACTGCCGCGCTCGTTTCAACACGAATCCGAGCAGCCAGAGAAGCGGTCCCCCGCCGACCATCGCGGCCGGGACGAAGTGGCGCGCCTGCAGCGGTCGGCCACGGCTGAGGAGCGTCCCCTTGGCGGCGCCGTACTCCCAGTACTGCTTCGCCAACGCCTGCAGCGTGCGGCGCGGAAAGTACGAACTGTGAATCGTCGGCACCAGCATGATCTTGCCGCCGGCTTCGATTACGCGGGCGTTGTAGCTATCCTCGTCCGCGCCATCCACGGTCTCGTCGAACCGCCCGACGACCTCCCACACCTTCCGGTGGTAGCACCCAAAGGGCACCGTATCCACTTCCGATTCCTCCGCCGCGTACCGGAACTTCGCGTTTCCCACGCCAAACGGAGAGGACATCGCTGCCGCGATCGCCTTCCCCATCGTGCCCTCACCGATCGTTTCGATAGGACCGCCAACGCAGGCCGCGCCGGTGCGTTGCAGTGCCTCGACGGAGGCGCGCACGAAATCAGCGCGGACGTGGCTGTGCGCCCCGATGATGATCCAGCAGTCGCCCTTCGCCGCGTCCATCCCGGCATTGAGCCCGCCTACTGTGATGCGCTTCGGGTTGTCCACCATTTCCAGCCGGGAGAAGGGCGCGAGATAGCTGCGGACGAGCTCGCGAGTGTTATCTGTGCTGCCGCCGTCCGCAACAATGACCTCCATGCCGTCCGGGCCGTAATCCTGGGCGGCGAGCGAATCGAGCAGGGGGACGATATACCGCTCTTCGTTCAAACAGGGGATAACGATGGATACCAGCGGCCTCGGCGGCACCGTTAACGGTGCTCCATCCAGCCGGCCAGGGGCTGCTTCTGTTGTCATGTTCCTACCCCGTGCGCCGTTGACGATGCTGTGCGGCGACGATCTCTTCGGCGGCTCGTTCGACCCGTCCGGAGACAGCGTCGACGTTGTGGTAATTACGCACCCATGTCCGGCTTGCTTCGCCCACTCGGGTGCGCTCCGCCGCGTCATCCACCAGGCGGATGACAGCGGTGGCGATATCGAACCCATCGACTGCACGCACGAAGGGTGGAAACTCCTCGTACGCGCCGCGATGAGAGAACCACGATACCACCGGTCGGGCGCAGGCCAGCGCCTCGAGTTCGGCCATGCCCACCACGCCGAGTAACACCTGCCCCATCACGACACCGTGCTGGGAGATGATCTCGGGGAGGTGGTTGCGCGGCTGATGTGGGATCAGCGTGACGTTCGGGAGCGGCGCGAACTCCGGGGCATAATCGCCACCTGCGATCGCCGTGATCTTGATGTCCGGGCGCAGAGCGGCAAGCCTGCGACAGGCATCCAGAATGCGCGGCGCGCCCTTGATGTCGCTCAGCGAGCAGCAGATGAAGACCGAGTTTCGATTCGTCGCCGGCTCGATGGGGCGGAAGAGTTCGCTGTCCACCGGGTTGGGCAGGAACTCGGCGTCGGGACGACGATGCAGGACGTACGCCGCCAGGTCCGGGGTCGCGTAGTACACCTTCTCGGCGCTGCGCAGGGCGCGCTGGATCATCGGGCGAGTGAACGGCGTGATCTCCCGCACATCGCTGCCGTGGCAGTGAAGCATGTAGGGGAACTTGCCGAGCACACCCATCATTCCCAGGTACGCGTAGTGGATGTGCACGATATCGAAGTTGCCTTCGCGGACTTGCCGGATAATCTGCGCCCACTCCACTCCGCGCACCGGTCCCACCACCGGCTTCACCATCCACGGGAGACCGCCTCCGAAGAGTCGGGGGCGTATTACGGTGACGTCGTGCCCCCGGTCGCGCAGCCCCTTGGCCAGGTCTGAGGCCACGGAGGCGATGTCGTTGATCTCACAGATGCGCATGGGGCGCTTCAGAGTTCCTGGTTGTGGGAGCGGATTTGGGAGAGCCATTCGATGGTGTAAATAGCGATCAGGCCGAAGATAATCGTGACCGCGAATACGATCGCAATCCGCCCTTTGTTCGAACCAGAGAGACCACCGGAGAAGGAGTACGAGACGTCGACATCGCTCTGCGCGCTCGTCACCGCCACGATCGCGTTGTTGAGATTTCCATAAGACTCGTGCTTCTTCTCGTTCAGGGTACGAGCATGGTCGATCTCCGCCTGCAGTTCGACCGGGAAGCCGCCATCGGCCATCGCATCGCGCTGCTGGCGGAGCAACGTGATCGCGCGCCGCGTGACGGCCGCGTTCGCGGTGTCCCCCGCTGCCTCCTGCTCGGAGGACTTCCGGATCAGCTCCGCTTCCTGCTTGTTGAGTTCATCGAGGAGGCTGACGGCGGTGGTGTTGCGCGGGCGAACCATCTCATCAACCGGCAGATTGAGCGCCTCCAGCTTTGGCCGAAGGTCGGCGTATGTGTCGAAGAATTGCCTTTCGAACGTGTCGGCGGTTTTCTGGATCTTCGTGATGAATCGCTCGCGGTAGAGGCCGTCCGCTGCCTGGTACTCCTTTGTGAAGACCTCCACAAAGGCGGCGCGGTAACGTTCCGCGGTCGCTCGCTCCTGGTCCTGGATGGAGACCGTGAGCACCCCGCGCGAAACCCCGTCCGCAACAGAAATCGGCGTCAAGGCGATCGAGAAGCGGGCGTAGTCGAACTTCCGATCGCCGATCGCCTCGACTACTTTCTGCTTGAAGCGCGGATCAGAGGCCATCGACTGCGCTTCGAAGACTCGCAGCCCGCGGTCCCCTCCGGCGGTCAGCTGCTGGACGGTGGTCTCCAGCTGCATCGAGGCCACGGCGTTTGCCTTGCCCGCAAAACTATTGAAGGAAAGCGCAATCAGGACGCCGATGAGGAGGAAGGGGACGAAGACCCACCAACGCCGTTTCAGGAGGTTAAGGTCACGCTGGAGACCACTGGTACGAGGGGGCATTGGGCCGTAGCGTATGGGGAGGCCGGTACCCGGTCAATTGTGAACGCCATCACGAAGGCACCATCGACCGATGATCTTCCTCGCCCTGTTGCTCTCAGCCGAGGCCGCTGTGCTCTGCGCGGCAGTGATCCTCCGAGAGCCCAAGCTGCTTATCCCGGCCGTAGTCCTCGGCCTCCCAATAGAGTACTTCGGGACTCAAGCGCTGGGCACACTCTCCGAGAGTGGCGTGGCTGGAGCGGTGCGAGCGCTGCTTAACCCGGGCAAGGCCGCGATGCTCGCAACGATCGTCGTCGCCATCTTCCGGGCACGCCACAACCCGGGCCGGCTCTTTCCGGATTCGGCGGTGCTCGTGCCGATCGTCGCACTCCTGGCAATCGTTGTCCTCGGCGTCGCCTGGTCCGATTCCCTGAAGCCTGAAAACTCGATCATGATCATGCCGATGTATGTTGCCTTCGTTTTCGCCGCGCCGTCCCTAATCGAGAACCGGCGCGACGTGGAACGTATCGTCGGTGCATTCTTGCTGATAGCGGCGCTGCTCGCCCTCGTGGCCATCGCCCAACGCCTCGTCGGCGTCTTCAATTGGCGGGCCATCCTCGTCCAGTCCGACGACTACAGCTACCGCTCGAACGCCACCTTTGCGGACCCCAACAATCTCGCGCGCTACTTCGCGGTGTCGATGTCCCTGGCGGTGGGCCTGCTGCTCTCTACAGGCCCTCGCCGCCAGACCCTCTACCTCGCGATCCCGATGCTCGTGCTCTGCGCCGCCGGAATCGTGGCCACTGCTTCCCGCTCGGGATGGCTAATGCTTGTCCTCTGCACATTCCTCGTGGTGCTCATCTCGCCGATCTCGCGGTACACCAAGGGCAAGCTCGTCTTCGGCTCGGGTGGCGCGCTCGTTGGCCTGCTTGCGCTTCTCCTCCTGCAGGGCGGCACCGATGCTGAGCGCGTCAAATCGCTCGCCAGCGGAGTACAGGTCATCGGCCAGCGCGAGTTCCTGATAAAAGCTGGCTGGCAGATGTTTAAGGACAGCCCGTTCATAGGCGTGGGCTCCGGCAACTATCAACACGCCCTCGTCACCAGCTACCTCTACATTATTCCACCGTGGGCGCGCACCACCCTCTCCCACACTTCGCTTGTCTCGCTGATGGCGGAACTCGGGATCGTGGGCATTCTCACCTTCCTCTTTATGGCCGTCCGGCTAACGATCGCCGTGGTGCGCGCCTACTTCGCGACCACCCTCGAGTACAACCGCTTGATCATCGGCTGGCTCGGGACCTCTATGCTCGGCATCCTGCTCGTCAGCCAGAGCGAGGGCAGGCTCCTCGACGAACAGTACCTCTGGCTCATCCTCGCAATCTTTGTGGCGCTGGAGACGGGCAGCGGTTTCAGCGCGCGGCAAGTGGAAGCAGTCGAGGCGGTGGAAGAAGAGCGCATGGTGAGCGCGCGCACGGCCGCGCCGCGGGGCAGCGCCCCGCCGCGCCTGGCGCCAGACCTTCCCGGCGTCCGGGCTACCCAAATGGAGTGACCATCCGCACCAGGCACGCGTGGAGTTCGCAGCAGCACTAGCGCCGCCACTAGAATTGCCCCATGCATACCGTGTTCGCCGGGGGTGTTGGTGCTTCCCGATTTCTCCAGGGCCTTATCCAGGTTGTCCCTCAGGCGGATGTAACCGTCATTTCGAACACGGGAGACGATGCCGTGATGTTCGGCCTGCACGTCTCACCCGATACGGACATCGTCCTCTACGCACTCGCCGGCGCAGTCAACCCTGAGACCGGCTGGGGGCTCACTGGGGATTCCTTCGCCGTGGTGGATCAACTTCAGCGCTTCGGCTATGAGCGCTGGTTCAACCTTGGCGACCGAGACTTGGCGATGGCCATCCACCGCACCCGCCTGCTCCATGATGGCGTTCCGATGCACGAGATCGTCGCCGGGCTGGCCAAAGATTGGGGTCTCGGCTGCACCATCCTCCCTATGACGAACGAGCGAATCGAGACGCGCATCACCGGCCCCGAGGGCGAGCTGCCGTTCCAGGATTACATGGTCCGGCTGCGAACGGAGGTGGATGTGCAGGGCATCCGCTTCGCCGGAGCGGATGCCGCGAAGCCCGCACCGGGAGTGCTCGAAGCGATCCGCGATTCCGACACCGTCATCCTGGCTCCAAGCAATCCGCTCGTCAGTATCGGGCCTATCCTGGCGGTCCCCGGGATACGCGCAGCGCTCGAGCACTCGAAGGCGAGGCGGGCGGCAATCAGCCCTATCATCGCAGGGCAGGTGGTGAAAGGCCCGGCGGCCAAGATGCTCACCACGCTCGGCTACGAAGTTTCCGCACTCGGCGTGGCTCGAATCTACGCCGGACTCATCGATCTCATGGTGATCGACACTCTCGACGCCGCTCTCGCCCCCGCCGTCGAGGCGTTGGGGATGCGCTGCCTCGTGACCAATACGATGATGTCGAGCGACGAACGGAAGGCGGAACTGGCGCGAGATCTCCTCGCCGCGCTGGAGCGGATCTAGTGCGGATCACGGCCCTCGTCCCGGTAAAGCCTCCCACTGCGTCGAAGGCTCGGCTTGCCGAGATCCTCTCTCCCGATGAACGCGCGGCGCTCGCACGCGTGACATTTCGAACGGTGGCCGAGGCGCTCTTCGGCGCGAGTGTGCCCTGCGTCATCCTCACGCCGAACGCTCTACACGCCGCCGAGGTCACGCAGGGCCGAGCGGCCATCATCGAGGAGGACCCGGTACTGAACGGCTTGAATGCCCAACTCGAGTGGGCGCTCGCCGGAGACGCGTTAGCGGGAAGCGATGCAGTGCTCATTCTGCACGCCGATCTGCCGCTCGCCACCGCTGGCGCCATCCGTCGGTTGCTGGCTGCCGCCAAAGAGCTGCCGGCCGGGGTCACGATGGTGGAGAGCGCCGACGGCGGCACGAATGCAATGGTTCTGCCGATGCCGCTGGCCCTTCCACTGTCTTACGGGCGGAATAGCCACCAGCAACACCGCGAAGCGGCCGCCGCCGCGCGCTTTGCGACGCTCTCCCTGGTCTCCCCCGACCTGGCCCTGGACCTGGACACGGCGGCGGATATCCACACGCTGCTCCAGAGCGCCGCGGGCCGGAAATCGGCAGCCGGACAACTCCTGCTCGGCATGGGAATCGACTCGCGACTTGCCACCCGTGGGTAGCGCTCGCCTCGCTGCGCACACTCGCTGATCTGCTCTACCCCGGCCGATCGCCCCGTCCCCGGCGAACCCTCAGGAGCGCAACGACTTGAGCTGGTTTGCGTGGTCGTTGTAGTGGTAGGAAAGAATGCCGAGGACGCTTCCCACGGTCTGCTTTCCGAGCCGCGGGTGGTCGATCTCCATCGCCATC
>JBDSEP010000056.1:0-17198 GCA_039919985.1 Tepidiformaceae bacterium
TCCGGCTTTCCTTCGAAGATTGTGACATCGTGGCCAGCTTCGCGAAGGACCTTGGCCGCCGCCAGACCGGCCACCCCGGCACCCACAATACCCACTCTCAAGGCGTCACACTCCCGCTCTCGGTCACTTCCACGTGGGTAATCTTGCGGAAGGATATCCCGAAACTCCACAGCAGAATAAGCCCAAGAATTGTCGTTGGCACGAGGATCACGGCGTGGGCGATGATCGAGTAGGCACCGGCTACGTTATCGCTGACTCCGGCCCCTACAAGTACCAGCTTGGCGGCCCATTCGAACGGGCCTGTGCCACCAAAAAACGTGGGGATGATGATGGCCAGGTTAGCGGCTGAAAGCAGCAGGCAGTACTGTCCGAAGCCGACGCCAAGGTCGAATCCCTGGCCGATGACAGCGTAGGCCCCCGCCTCGATAACCCAGGCGACGGCGCTAAAGATGACGACCAGAGCCAGCGAGCGAGGGTCATGCACCGAGCGCAAACTGCGGACGAGCGAATCGGCCATCTCCTCGGCCTGCGGTTCAAACCGATCCGGCAGCACGCGAAGCGCGCGGTGCATCACTCGCTTCGCCCGTTCTTCGGAAAGCGTTAGCCAGTAGAACGCCACGATGGCCGCCACGAAGAGGGCCGAGGAGACGATCGCAATAGCTTTCAAACGGCTATCTTCGAAGCCCACCACGCTCCCCGCGACGAGCAGCATGAGCACGAGAACGCAGCCGTCAAAGAGCCGCTCCACGGCAATGGTGCCGAACGTGCCCATCTTTGAGACATCTTCGCGGTCACCTAGCACGTACGCGCGGACGACTTCACCGGCCCGCGCGGGCAGCAGGTTGTTCGCCATGTACCCGATGATCGCGTACGGGAAGAGGCGGGCCGGGCTCATCGCGGCCACAGGGCGCATGAGCACCGACCAGCGCACACAGCGGGCGAGGATGGCGACGAGAAGCACAGTCACCGCCGGGAAGAGGTACCAGTAGTTCGCTTCGCCGAGGGCATCCGCTATCTCGCTCGGATGCGTGGCGCGAAGAAAGAGGGCGATGAGGATCACGCTGATCGCGAAGCTCACCCAGAATCGAACAGAACGAAGCACAGAAACCGCCAGCGAAGATTCGCGAATTCGTCAGGGTAGGGCGAAGAGCCGAAGCCGTCCGCTGCCGCCTTCGGCGACCCAGAGCTTACCATCCGCAGTCTGCAGAATCCCGTACGGGCGGTTCAGCGGGTCATCAGGAGCTTTGAGGCTCCCGGCCACCTTCCCGTCGGAGCTGTATATCCGCACCTCGTTTAGGGAGGGCAGGCTAACCGCCACGCGACCGTCAGCCAGCGCCCGGAGGTAAGGCTTGTCGAAGACTTCCTGGCCACCCCAGCCATCGACGGTGAACTGACCTTTGGACGAACCGTCGGCGGTCAGCACTACCACGCGGCGGTTAAACATATCGGCTACGAAGATGCTTCCATCCGGCCCCTGCGAGAGACCTACAGGCTCGTCGAAATTCGAAGGCCCTGAACCGCTACCTCCGACCGTTCTCACGAACTGGCCGTTTGCGGAGTAGACCTGGATTCGGTCGTTACCGGTATCCGTGACCCAGATGTTCCCAGAAGCGTCGATAATCGCGTCACGCGGGCCGAACAGGTCGAAGGGGCCAGGAGCCTTCGTGGTATCCGGCGGATTGCCAAACGCAAGAATCGGCTTCAGGTCTCGGTCGAAGACGCGGATCTTCCAGCCGAAAGTATCGGCGACGACCACTCGCCCGGTTCCGGGCTGGACTGCGAGCCCCCACGGCTCGGAGCCATCGGCGGCGTCCGATGGGTTGTTGCGCACGTCCACCGACGCGATGACGTTCCCCGCGGGGTCGAACTTTTGGAGCTTCTTGGTCTTGCTGTCGATGACGTAGAGGTTGCCCTCGGAGTCCTGCTCGACATCCGTGGGTTGGAAGAACTGGCCAGGCTGGGTTCCCACTCCGCCGAAGCTGGGTCTGCCGGCCTTATCGAACCCCGGCTTCGGCGGCTCGATCGGTTTCGCTGAAAGCGCCGCCTTCGCGATGTCGTAGTTCGCGGGGAAGTAGGCATAGGCGTCAGTCGAACCGTTCGTACGATGGGGGTCGTGGTCCCGCCAGTAGCTTGCCCAGGTGGTCAACCATCCGCCGGACGTCACGCCCTCAGCGATCGCCTGCCACGTTGCGGGGCGGAACGGCCCGCAGTTGCCGGTCTTGGTGAGGCAAGCACCTTCGCCCACGTTCAGCGCTTCCTTGTACGTTTCATCGAACCACCAGCGGTGCGGATACTTCCGCGGGCTGCCGTAGCGGGCGTCGGTGCCGGAGATCAGCTGATCGTTCACCTTGGAAACGTTCGAGGAATTGACCAGCAGCACGGCAAAATCGCCTGCTGGAGCACCGTTGGTGAAATCGACGTAACTCACGGCCTTGTAGTCGCGCAGATACCAGGCCCACGGCCAGGCGAAGGAATCCGTGGAGTCGACAGCGATGGGAAGCGCGTAGCCCTTTCCCGTGGCAGCGGCGAGCTCGTCGATTTGGCGGGCAATCCGAGCGAGGTCCCCTGAGCTCTGGGTATAGATGAGCAGATCTTTAGGGTCGTCTCCGCGTTCGAAGGACGCCATCAGCATCGTGCGGAAGGAGAAGAACGAGAACGCGCCGACGACGGCCACAACCAGCACAGTCGCCGCCGCCTTTCGCCCGAACGGCCAGGCTGCGTAGAGGATGAGCCCAATCGCCGCCACGGCGATTGCCAGCCGTACGACGGCGTACGTGCTGCCGCCCGGCAGGAAGGCGATCGCTGCGAGCGACCCGGCGGCGACGGCAGCGACGCTGCCAAGCGTCACAAGAGTGCGGCGTAGTGGCGGGCGCGGAGACCATGCAGTCCACGCTCGTTGAACAGCCCAGGCAGCGAGCAGACAGGTAGGAAGCGCAATGTGCACGTTGTTCCACGGCATCTTCTCGGAGGTCCACGAGAGTATCAGCCAGATGCCGGCGAGC
Organism: Tepidiformaceae bacterium; assembly: GCA_039919985.1. Lineage (GTDB taxonomy): Bacteria > Chloroflexota > Dehalococcoidia > Tepidiformales > Tepidiformaceae > PNKC01. The sequence continues at coordinate 3,003 of JBDSEP010000056.1, forward strand.
CAGAAGACAAGGAAGCGGGAGAACGCATCCCCGCGAGCCACTGCCCACCAGATTGCACCCAAAGCGAGCGCGATCGGGAGAAACTCGTACATCGCCATGACCATGTAGTAGTAGAACCACGGTTGGTCGCCGCGAGTCTGGTCCTGCTGGCCGGCCCAGTAATCGAGGGAGCCCCACGGGCCGCTCACCAGGCCGTTCATGTTGGTCCAGAAAGAGGTCATGAGGGTGAGGTAGACGAGGCCGCCGACAAAGAACGCGATCGCCCAGACCTTCGGTTTCCACTGCAATCCTGCGAAAGCGGCCATGCTGACCGTAACGGCGAAGAGTCCGCCGAGTGCGACCGCGTCGCGGGTCGGAATGACGCCGCCCTGGAACTTCTTCTCCCAGTTGAGCCGATCCTTCTCCACGATGCCGAGCGGCTCGAGGAGGTAGATGCGGCTGAGCGGCGTGAGGAGCGGGAGCGTCAGGGTGCCGAGTAGCACCAGGAGGTCTCCCGAGCGAGGCAGCTCCTCCCAATCCATGCGTTTGCGCAGAGCGCCGAGGAATGGCCAGAGCGCAGCGATTGCCCACGCCCATGGCGCAAGGCCAAGCGTAAGCACCGCGCGGTTGCGAGCCGAGTCGTTCTTCCGAGCGCCAACTGTCCGCCGGGCGAGTTCTGCCGCCAGGTAGAGGTCCAGGTAAAGGAGGAACACGGCGGCGGTGAGGAACGCCCCCTCTTTGACGAGCACGGAGCCGACGAAACCCGCTGCGAAAACGAAGAGCCAGCGGGCGCGGCCGTCGTCCATGTACCGCCAGAGTCCAACCACCCCAAGCATCGTGAAAACGGCCATGTAGATGTCTTCGCGGAAAAAGCGGCTGTAGTAGACGAGCGTGGGCGAGAACGCCACGAGGGCGACGGCCGCAAGAGTGCCCACAGGGCCGAGACGCCTACGCAGGAGGAGTGGAAGAGCAACCAGTGCCGTCCCGAAAATCGCCGCTGAGACGCGCGATGTGTAGTCGCTTGCACCGAAGAGGAGGAAAACCAGCCCCTGAATGTGGTAGTAGAAGGGCCCGTGAAAGATCGGGCTGTGGTGGTAGTTGCCCTGGATTAAGCTCCAGGACCACTGCGCGTGGATACTCTCGTCGTGGTGGAGCGCCCGCCCGCCCAGGTCCCAGAAGCGCAAGCCGAACGCCGCCGCGAACACCACGAGATAGAGCGCCACCTCCCAGTTCAGGGCTACGCGAGTGGCGAGCAGCCGTTCGAAGGGTGCCGCCCAGGGCTGTGGAGTGCGGTCTGCCTGCCTTGCTGTCATTGCTTCTCCCTGACGTATACGCTCGCCGTCGTGGAACTGATGTCCAGGCTGTTACGGTTTGTGAACCAGCGCAGGTACTTCAGAGGCGAACCCACCGGCGCAGCGGGAGATTGGAGCAGATTCCACGGGCCGGGCAGGGGATTGAAGCCCTCCGGACGCGTGGCGTTCGCAGGCCAGATCAGGATCGCCGCGTTCGGGGGTACGCGCGAAGCGATGAGTAGGGTGCCGGAATCGCGAAACGACCACGTAATCGCATCTTCGAGGGAAGGGTGAACCACGAGTAGTCCGCCCTTCGCAGCCACCGATTCGAGCGCGATTTCGCGAAGTTCTCGCGCCTGGGAGGGGCTGCTAGGGGATGGCAGAGGTTCGTGCGGAGAACTGAAGGCGACCCCGAAAGTACCAGCTATCAACGGAAAGAGTGCCAGCACGAAGGTCGGGATCAGGAGTGTCGGGAGGGCTCGTCGGTTCGCCGCCACGTAACCGAGTGCCGAGAACGCCATCACCAGCAGCCCGGCGACGAGCACCTTTTCGCTGCTGCTCCCCACTTTATCGGCCCGAGCCCAGCTGAGGCTCTGCGCGAACGCGAGCGCCGCCGCAAAGATCGCAGCCGGAACGAGGAAACGCGCGTACTGCCAGTCTGCGCGCGAATTGGCCGCGACAGCTTCCGCAAGCGCTGGTCCGGCGAGCAAGCTGAGTGGAACCGAAAGCGCGACGAGAGGGACCGGGTTCTGGGATTGGCTCGAAACAGCTAACCAAATGAACGCTAGCAGAGCCCAGGCGAGGAGCACAACCGTTTCGAAAGAGGCGGCGTTCGCGCGGTAGCTTCGGTAGGCGAGGACTCCCGCGGCGGCTAACCCTGCGGCCAGGATCGGGAGCGAGTAGAGCAGCGAAAGCTCGAGGGCAGTGGCGGAGGACCACGCCCGCTCGAATCCGGCATTGAAGAGGACAAAGGGTGGGACGCGCAGCCCTTCCCATCCCAGGCCGAACCTGAACGAGGCCACGGCAACGCCGAGCGCCGCCCCTGTCGCGAGGGCTATCGCCTGGTGGCCGCTCGGATGCCGTTGTTTGAGCAGCGAGACCACTGTTATCGCCGCGATGAGCGGCAAGGACAGTGGTCCGGAGGTCGCGATGGCGAAAGCACCCACTCCCCATATCCAGGTTGGGAGATCCTCACGGCTGAACGCAACGAACAGCCAGACTGTAAGCGCCAGGTCGAGGCCCATGGCGGATCCGGAAGTGCCGAGCGCAATCCCGGGCGGGTCCACCGTAAGTAGGAGCAGCGTCAGCAACGCGCCCGCTTCACCCAGCCTCGGGCGAAGCAGATAGATTGCACCGGGAATCGTGCAGGTAGAAACGAGGGCGACAAGGCGGACGGGCGTCTCCGAGGAACTCAGATGCAGCAGTCCGGCACTTAGCGCCTGAAAGAGCGTGGGCACGAAGCGGGCGTCGCTTTCGCCGATGCTCGCCTGCCAGGCACCGGAGAGGCCGGCCAGTTCGAATCCCCCCACCGGGGCGGTCCAGAGAAACGCAAGCCGAAGAAGGACGAAAGCCGCAGCAACCGCGGCCCAGGCGAGCGCGCCCGCCGGCACCGTGAACCCGGATTCGGGAACGCGCTCGATTCCCCCGACGCTGGTCATGAAGTTGGGCGCTCCCGATACTCGGGGAGGGCGTAAACTCGCGCGTCGCCAGATTCGAATGCCACATCGAGGAAGGTCGCGTAATCGGGCAAGAGTTCCGGGATGTACTTCAACCGTTCCAGGCTCGGCTCCGAGGGGCTCCCTCCGCCAACGACCAGGTACTTCGCGCCGGTGTTGCGCAGCGCCGAGAGCACTTCAGCGGGCGAGCCGAGGTAGGCGCGGTCGACGGTATCCTGAAGGGCCGTGAACCGGGCGCGGTTGGCAGGTGTTTCGCCCCGCCACTGGATCTCGTGGAAGTACCAGCCGAGCGGCGTCTGTCGCCCTGTGCGTGCACTGATTCGTCCCGCGTTGCTGTAGTCGTTGCCAGCGTCCGTCACGGCAGGCGTACCGCTTGCATCGCGACGCCAGGTGCGACCGCTCGCCTCAATCACCACGTCTCCGGGATCGGTATTCTCCTGAATCCATCGGGTTAAAGCGTATTCGGCGGGATTGCTCCGGGCGAGGGTGGCGAGGCCATCGATGGCCGTCTCCTTCTGAAATCCGTCCGTCCGATTTGCTGTGGCGAGAATCGGGTAAACGAGCCCGGCACAGCCCAGCAGGCCAACGGGCAGCGCCAGCCATCCGGCGCGGCTGCGCCCGCTGGTAGCACGTTGTAGGGCGGCCGTCATCGCGACGGAGCCGCCTAACGAGAGAAGAATCCAGACCTGGTAACTCAGCTTAAACACCGTATTGAGCCGGGGGACCGAGCCGAAAAACACGTCCTTGATGACGAACAGCTCCGCGCCGTAGAGGAGCATCGCGCCAACCGCCAGGAGAGCCACTCCGTAGGCCGCTCCACTGCTGCGTAGGCCCAGTACCAAACTCGCGGCCACGAGAAGCCAGGCTGTCCCTCCGTAGAGTGCCAGCGTGAGCCACCCTCCGGCCCCACGCGCCTCCAGAGCCGCGCTGAAGTCCCCGTTGGACGTCGAGAGGAGCATCCAACCCAACAACGGCAGCATTGGCAGCCAACCGGTGGCGGCAAGCGCGTTCGCGAGCGGTGCCCGCCCGGCCCTTCGGAACGCCCAGGTGAGCGCCAATAACGCCGCGCCGAGCAGCGGCGAGAACTGAAGGAAGGCGTGGGCCGGTCGGGTACCGGCGCCCACGTACGGCGCGAAACCTCCGGCCTGCGACGAGAAATCGAGGTACCAGGGCAGGTACGCCAGAACGGCCACCACAAACACGGGCAGGAGAAACCCGGCAGCTCCGAGAAGTGCCTCGCGCGGAGGTCCTCTGCGGAAGTTGCGGGCGAGCACGGCCAGCGCGAAGACGGCGCTGAAGGTCAGCAGGTCCCATGCGTTCTGGAAGGCGAGCGCGCCAAAAACGAGCGCGAGGGCGAGGCCGGGGAAGGGACTGGCCCGGTGAGTGGCCCAGGCTAGCCTCCGGCGCCCACGCCAGAGCGAGGCCGAAAGTCCGAGCGAAAGCAGCACGAGCGGAATCGACATGACGTGCGGATGAAGGTCGCCGAGCAGAAAGCTGAAGAACGGGAACTCCGTAATCGTCCCGGGGATGATGCGCGAGCCGCGCCACCAGAACCAGAACTCGGTGGGGTACCAGGCGGCCGTTCGGTCTGCCACCGCGCCCTTGTAGCAATCGGTTTCCGCCGATGGAGCCACCGCCGCACCAAGCGCACAGGGGATCATCCAACCCAACCCGAACGTCTCGTAGACGCTGCGATTGTAGTTCCCATGTGCGGCAGACCATTCGAATATCGCCGAGAGCGAGCCGACAAAGAGCAGGAACGTCACCGCGAGCACGCCGGCCCCCAGCGCCCACGTGCGCGCCCGGGGACCGATCGCCCAGCGGGTGAGGGCGAAGGCGAGCGACGCAATTCCCACTGCGGCCGCGCCAAAGGTATAAGCGAGGCTCAGGTTGTAGCCAGTGGAGGCGGGCACTCCGGCGGTCGCCGTCAGGACTCCCGCCTGCAGATAGCCAAAGTAGTAATAGCTCGCGCGTTCCCCGGCGAGCCATGGGTCGTGCGGCGGATACTCCGGTGACGTGAGCGCCGCGTTCAAGTACATAAAGTCCATCGGTTGCTCGGTGCCGCCGATATCCGCGTTGTACGAACGGAACGAAACATAGGTAAAAAAACACAGGGTGAAAATCCCCGCGGCGGTCAGACAGCCTGGCCACGCGCGGCGAAACGTAGCGTGAAACCGGCGATCTCTTCCCGCAACTGCGGCGGAACAGATGCCCAGAAGCGCCAACACAAGCAGGTAGCCGCCCCGTCCTTGAGGAATCACGTGCAAGACGCGCAACAGGAAGTAACCGTACCCCGCCAAAACCAGACCGAGCGCGAAACTCAGGCCCGCGCCCGCATCCGGTAGTCGCCGCAGGAGGCTAAAGGCGATCGGCAGGGCGAGCGCGCCAATCAGCAACGAGACCGCCCAGAAGGCCAGCACCTCGCTCATGAGTGGCTAGGCCAGCAAGGAGTCAACGAACTCCCGCGCATCGAACGGTGCCAGGTCATCCATCTTTTCGCCCGTGCCGATGAACCGCACAGGGATGTCCAGTTCGTGGGCGATGGCGAACGCGATGCCTCCCTTAGCAGTGCCATCGAGTTTAGCCAGGATGATCCCGGTCACGCCTACTGCCTCGGCGAAGGTCTTAGCCTGCATCAGCCCGTTCTGACCGGTCGTTGCGTCGAGGACCAGGATCGTCTCGTGCGGTCCCTCCGGATGGTTGCGTTTGATGATGCGGTCCATCTTCTTAAGCTCTTCCATCAGGTTGGTCTTCGTATGGAGACGACCGGCCGTATCGACGATCACAAAGTCGGCCCGGACGCTCTCGCCCGCCGCAAGCGTATCGAATACGACAGCCCCCGGGTCGGCGCCCGGCTTGTGCGCCACCACGCGCACTCCAACGCGTTCGCCCCACACCTTGAGCTGATCCGACGCGGCGGCGCGAAAAGTGTCTGCAGCGCCCAAAACTACCGTCGCGCCATCGCGCTTGAAAGCGTGGGCCATCTTGGCGATCGACGTGGTTTTGCCTGCGCCATTCACTCCCACCACCAGCACAATCAGCATGGGCGGAGGTTCCGCCCGAGCCCAGGCCGGTGGTTCGCGCCGGGGCTCTTCGAGGACGGCTATAAGCTCTTCGCGAAGGAACTCGCGGATCCGCGCGCTCTGCTTGGCACCCTGCTCCTTCACTCGCCGCCGTACCCGAGAGACCACGAGTTCGGTGGTAGGCAGGCCCGTATCCGTGGAGATCAGGATCTCTTCCAACTCGTCCCAGATCGATTCGTCAAAATCGGCCCGTTCGAAGAGCCCGCCAATTCGCCCGAAGAAACCACGACGCGTGCGTTCAACGGCGCGCCCGGTCTGCTCGTGGACCTCCGCAACTGCGTCGGGCGTGACCTCGTAGTCTTCGAACTCGCTCTCGCCGTCGAATTCGCCATCTTCATCTGCCTCGGGCTCGGCGACCAGGACGTCGAGGTCCTGGCCCCCCTCCGAGTCCTCGGCAGCAGGTGCTTCGGGTTTCTTGCGCCAAAACCGCACGTGGGCGCTCCTTTTTCGGTCAGCTTGCTTCGATGGTAGAACCGCCCCGGTCAATGGTCAGTTCTGAGGAAGATCTGAGAGGCGAAGCGAGAGCACCTTGGAGACGCCGTCGCGTCCCATGGAGACGCCGTAGATCGCGTCAGCGACCTCGATACTGCGGCGATTGTGGGTGACCATGAGGAATTGGGTCTTCTCTGCGAGCTCCTTCAGGGCCGCCGTGAAGCGGCCAACGTTCGCCTCATCCAACGCCGCATCCACCTCATCCAGCACGCAGAAAGGGGCGGGATTTGCTGAGAGCAGCGCGAAGAGCAGGGCGACCGCGGTTAGCGAACGTTCTCCGCCCGAAAGCAGGCTGAGACTCTTGACCCGCTTGCCCGGCGGCTGAGCTTCGATCTCTACGCCGGCCTCGGCGACGTTCTCCGGGTCGGTAAGTGAGAGGCTGGCCTCGCCCCCGCCGAAGAAGGAGGAAAAGTACTCGCCAAAAGCGCTGTTCACGCGTTCAAAGGTTGTGCTGAAGCGAGTCCGAATCTCGTCATTCAGCTCCGCGATTACCTCCCGTAGCTGCGCTTCGGCGTCACTCAGGTCGGCAAGTTGAGTGGTCAGGAACTCGTGGCGGTCGTGGAGTTCCTCGAAGTCCTCAGGCGCTTCCGCGTTGATTGCCCCGAGTCGGCGAATCTGACGACGTACCTCCTCGATACGCGACCGCGTCTCCTCGATATCCACCTCGGCCGCGCCTCGCAGAGACTCCGCAGCCTCGAGGAGGGACCCGCTCGCCATCGCCTGCTCCATCGCCACGATGTTGCCCGAGCCGTCCGGAGCGAGGCCCTCACGTCCCATTTCGGTGAGCAGATGCTCGATATGCTCGTTCGTTCGGGCCAACTCGGCCTCGAGGTCCAGGCGGCGGCGGTCGACCTGGAGGAGGGCTGTCTGGCCTTCGTTGTACTCCTCTTGGATCGTGCGCTCGTGGCTTTCCAGGCGGTGAAGCTCGTCCCGGTCCGGGGCGGCGTCTTCGCTATACGTCGCCTGCTCCGCCGTGGTCGCTTCGAGTTCAACGGCCAGTTTGCGCAGCCGCTCTTCGATGACGGTAGCCGCGAGCTCGAGGTTCTCGACTTGCATCCGCTTCGCGGCGACCTGGGCGGCGAGCCGCTCCACGGCCTTTTTGTGCTGCTCGCGCATGGCGGCCATCGTCCGCCGCTCGCCCTCGACAGTGGCCTGCCGAGCGCTGGCATCGGAGACAGCCTTTAGAGCCGCCTCGCGACGCTCGGTCGCCTCTCGCAGTTCGTCTTCCAGGCCAACCATCGCCGCGCGGCGCTCGTCGCGGCGGAGGGCGAGTTCCTGTGCCGCCGCGCGAGACTGCTCGATCTGCTTTTCGCGAATTTCGCGCTCACGTCCCACGTCCGCCTGCCGCGAGCGTGCGGAGTCCATCTCTCGGCGCAGCCTCAGCAGGCGCTCGCGTTCGCGTTCGAGGTCAAATCGTGCCCCTTCGAGGTCGCGGCGAAAGAGTTCGTGCGTGGAAGCCGCCTCGTTGCTGCGCAGCACCAACTGGTCGATCGCCACGCGAGCACTCGAAATCTGGTGGGCGCTGGTATCGGTGCGCGCGCGCAGCGCCTCGATCTGCTCGGGAAGCTCTTCGAGCTCGCGCTGGCGGCTGAACTGCCCCTCGTCGGCTCCAGAGGCTCCGCCTGCGAGAACGCCCGTGGGTTCGATGTAGACGCCGTCGACCGTGACCACTGAGCCGAGGGACCGCTTGACCATTCGCAGCCCCGTCTCGACGTCTTCGACAATGATGACGCGACCCAACAGGGTGTCGATCAGCTGCTTGAATCGGGGATCGCAACGCACCAGTTTTGAGGCTACGCCAACCACTCCGCGTTCTTTCTGGAGATTGAGCGGATAGACGTGCCGCACCGTTTCCAGAGGCAGGAACTGGGCGCGCCCGTGCTTCCGCCGCTGGAGGATGGCGATCGCGTCCAGGGCGGCGCTCTCCGTTTCCACCACGACCGCATGCAGGCGCTGCTCGAGAGCCGCATTGATGGCGACTTCCAGGCCCGCCGGGACCTTTATCTGGCGCGCAAGCAGCCCAACCACACCGTGAATTTCTGGAGGCTCGCCGAGTGCGCCCGGGTCCACGCCATCGATGAGCGCCTGGCCCATGATGAGGACGTTGCGCGTGCCAGCCGCTACACCATCATGCTCGGCCTGAACCCGCCGCAGAGCGTCCAGGCGACCCTCCAGGTGGTCCAATTCGCGCAAATCGTGGTTTCCGGCAGCTTCATAGCTGCGGACTTCCTCCTGCACTCGGCGGAGCCGTTCGCGAGCGGAGTCCGCCTCACTTCGAGCGGCATCGAGCTTCTCCTCGCCTTCGATCACCGCCGCGCGCCCATTGGCGAAGCGGCGTCCGTACCCCACAAGGTCGGCAATTACGGCCCGGCGCTGGGCGACAGCCTGTGTCTCCTCATGGTCGAGATCGCCAAGCCGCCGCGTAGCCGCCACGGCGTCCGCCTCCATCTCCTGCGCGCGTCGTCCGTCGCCCTCGGCGCCGTCACGCAACTCCTGAACCCGGCTGCGAACGCCCGAGTAGTCGCGCTCCGCGATGTCGAGTGCCTCGCGAGCGCGGAGGACGGCTTCGGCCGCCGCTTCGGCTTCGCTGGCAGCGTCAACGTCTCCTCGGACATCATCAGCGTTAGCCCTGGTTAGAGCCAAAGCGTCGGCTTCCAGAACCGCCAACTCGGCCGTCAATTCTTCCCGCCGGCCGCCGAGCATCGACCGGCGTTCCGTATCGAGGGCAATCGCCTGCTCGGCGGCGGTGAGACGCTGGTGAATCTCGGTGTTCAACGTTTCGCGCCGCGAAATGGCGTCGCGGCGTTTGCGAATCTCGTCGGTCAGGGCACGCAGCTGTTCTCGCAGCTGGGAGACCCGAAGGCCTGCCGCCGAGTCCTCGGCGGTGCTCTGGTCGAGGGCCGCGCGCGCCCGCACGATACCGTTGTGCGCCTCGCTCCAGCGTTGTCCGTAGAAGGTGCGGAGCAGGTCGCTAAGCTCGGCGGAGAGGCGACGGTGCTCCGCCGCGCGGTCCGCCTGGCGGCTCAGCTGTGCGAGGCGCGGCTCGATCTCGCTGACGATGATCGCTACCCGCTCGATGTTCTCGCGCGTCGCGCTTAGACGGTCTTGCGCCTCTTTTATCTTCGTGCGGAAGCGTTTGACGTCGGCCGCCTCATCCAGGAACGAGCGGCGTTCGTCGGGGGACATGCTCAGCACCTCGTCCACCAGACCCTGTCCCATGATCGAGTAGCTGTTCTGGCCAACGTCCCCCTTCATCAGGAGGTCGAGCACGTCCCGCAGGCGCACCTTCGTTCCGTTGAGCAGGTACTCGGCATCTCCGTTGCGGTAGACCCGACGGCCGATCTCGACTTCAGCGAAATCGAGAGGTAGCCAACGCTCCTCGTTGTCGAGTGTGAGGATCACCTCTGCGAGACCCACAGCGGCACGTTCACTCGTGCCGGCGAAGATGACATCCTCCTGTTTCTTCGCGCGCAGAAGCCGCGTGCTCTGCTCGCCGAGCACCCAGCGAATGGCATCGGAGACGTTACTTTTGCCGGAGCCATTGGGTCCGACCACCGCCGTCACGCCCCGGCCGTAGTCGAAAGTGGTACGGGTAGCGAAGCTTTTAAATCCCTGTATGGAGAGCCTCTTAAGGTACACGGTCAGGCCTCGTCCGCTGCGAGTGGGCTGAGCCCGGCCACGGCTTCCTGCGCTGCCTTCTGCTGCGCTTCCCGCTTATTGGCACCGCTACCGGTACCAAACGTGTCGCCCGCAATGCGCACCTCCACGGTGAACCTGCGACCCGCGCCGCCCGTCTCTTCCTCTACGGTCACGTACTCCGGCGGTTCGTGCCAGCGCGCCTGCACGAGGTGCTGCAGGGCGGATTTCGCATCTAGTCGCGTTCCTTCCTTGCGCACCCGGCGAAGTTCGGGACGAAGCAGTTTGAGGATGAAGGCTCGCGCTGCGCGATAGCCGTTCGCACAGAACACCGCGCCGACGATCGCCTCCATCGCCCCTGCCAGGTTCCTGTCGCGGCTACGCCCGCCCGCCGCTTCCTCGCCGCGTCCGAGGATCAGGTGGTCGCCGAGACCCAGCCGGATGGCTGCGGAGGCGAGCGTTGTCCCGCGCACGATATCCGCTCGCATGCGCGTTAAGTCACCCTCACCGGCAAGGGGGAACAGGCCAAACAGTTCGTCGGCTATAACCATGCCGAGGATAGAATCGCCGAGGAACTCGAGGCGCTCGTTAGATTCGGCGGTGGAATCCGCCTCGTTCAGGTAGGAGGCGTGCGTGAGCGCTCGGCCCAGTAGATCCTGAGGCAGCGGCTTTACGCCGAGCCGCGCTACGAGTTCATCGTAGGCAGGTGGAGGAGCCAGCTGCACAGAACCTCCTGAACTTTTTGGGGCCGTAGACTCGATGCAGAGCCCACAGAATTGCTAACCTTGCCTAATGATATGGTCCGCGTTTTATCCCAGTCAAGGATGCGCTATCGTCGCTCGAGGGACGTTTTTACGAATGAACGAATCAGAGACGTTGTGTTCGGTTTGCCGCCAATCCATGGCTGCGCACATGCTTGCGACCTGCGATTCATGTGGCAAGGCGTACCACCTCAACCAGCGAACCGACCTTCCAGGAACCGATTGCGGTCAGGTGTGGATTAGCGAGGAGCACCTGGGGCTCGAATTCGCCTGTGATCGTTGCCTCAATCCGGCGGAACCGGCGGGCAATCTCGATGATGTTTTGGACCTCGCAGAGGCCGCCGAAGCGGTGAGGATGACGGAAGACTGGGTCAGCGATGCGGCCGCCACGGGCGCCCTACGCCATCGCCGCACTTCCAGCGGGGTACTGCTGTTCGAACGGCGCGACTTGCTTGCCTACGCCAAGGATCGAAAGTGAGCGGCGACGTATGTTGCGAATGCAAGTGCCCCGCGGGGGCGAGGAGTGTCTTGATGTGCGCTGACTGCGGCGGCCTGTTCCATTACCCCGATGCGCGTCTTAACGAACCCGGCGCGAAGTGTGGAGTGAACGAAGTCGGCCTTCGCAATTTGCTCGGGCGAGACGTGGTGCCGCTCTGTTTGCGTTGCGACATGGCCTTCCGGCTGCGCTTCGGGGTGCCCTCATGAGCGCTTCGCGGAGGCGTTCGAAACGTGCGACCGGCGGTGGAGCAAGCGCGACCCGAGCGGCGTTGCAGACCTCCGACACCCCGCCCGCCTACGTTCCCGTCCCCATGCCGCCATGGAAGTGGAAGACATTCCCGGTCTACTTCGCGTTCTCCGTCGGTGGATTCGTGGGTCTCTACTTCGGAGTGATCGTCCAGAGTGTGGGCAACTCGGCGCTTACCTATGCGGTGTTCGTGACCTTCGCCCTGCTGCTCGGGTTTGGGCTTTCGCGGCTCACGACACGATTCCTGCTCAGCCGAAATATTGTCAAGCCCCGCCCAGCACGGAAGCGATAGTCGGTTCGACGGCGCGAGCGATGTAGCTTCGTTGCTTGCGGCCGTCGGCTCAGGCGGGCGTAAACATCGGCAGCGAGATGCCAGTCTCCTGATCTTCCCACTGGAGCTTGACGCGCTGACCGATCTTCGCTTCCGCTACCGGGTCGGTCAGACCAACGATGTTGGTGAGCACGCGAAAGCCCTCGTCCACATCCACGTAGGCGACAGCGTAGGGACCCAGCGCCGCGAAGGCCGGGTGGCGGTTTAAACGCACTACGCTGTAGCTATACACCGTGCCCTCCCCCTTCGACTCCCTCGTCTCCAGCTTCGAAGAGCCACAGGTGGGGCAGTGTGCCCGCGGAAAGAAGACGACGTGGGCCCTATCACACACCTGATAGGTGAGTCTGTGCTCTTTCGTGGCATCCCAGAAGGGCTGGGTATCGGGCTCGGGGAACCTTGGCTGTGGTCGTGGCATCTCAGTCTCCCGCCAGGATGATGGTGCCACCGGTGTGGCTGGTCGCGAGCATTCCGCCATTGCCGTGCGCAACTGCGAGTTTCGCACCCTCTACCTGAGAGGTGGATTCGCCGCGAAGCTGTCGCGTCGCTTCCAGCAGAAGGAAGAGCCCTCGCATCCCGGGATGGTTCGAACTGAGGCCACCACCATCGGTATTGATGACCGGCTTCAGCGGGCTTTTGTAGTGCAAACGCTCCCCGGCCACGAACGGGCCGCCTTCGCCCTTTTTACAGAAGCCGAGGTCTTCGAGCATGACGAGCACCGTGATGGTGAACGAGTCGTAGATCATCGCGATGTCGATTTCGTCTGGCGTTATGCCTGCTTCGGCGAACGCCGGCGGACCGGACTGTGCGGCCGCACTCACCGTTATGTCGCTCCCATTCTCGGAATACTTCGTAGCTTCCCCGCTGCCGATGATCCAGACCGGCGTCTTCTTGCAGTTCCGCGCGACCTCTGGCGAGGCGATGACGACGGCTCCGCCGCCGTCCGAGACCATGCAGCACTCGAGCAGATGCAGCGGGTCCGCAACCATCCGCGAGTTCAGGACATCCTGGACGGTGATCTCGTTGACGCCGACGAACTCGAGATCTTTCATCGCCTGCACTGCTTCCGGGTTTCGCATGGCGTGGGCGCGAGTGGCGACCGAGATCGCAGCGAGCTGTTCGGAGGTCGTGCCGTACTGGTACATGTGGCGGGCGGCCACCATCCCGTAATTCGAGATCAGCGTCATGCCCCACGGGTCGGTCATGTTGCTCAGCGGACTTGATGAGCCAGGGCTGTATCCCCCGCCACCGCCTCCGCCCGTGCCAATGCGCCGCATATCGCTGTGGGCGGTAGACCCGTAGGTCAGAAGCGCGACCTTGCACTTCCCTGCGGCAATATCTCGCCGAGCGTGGGCAGCGTGGAACTCGTATGAGCTGCCGCCAACCTGCGTGGTGTCGATGACGGTGGGCTTGAAGCCGAAGTACTCGGCAAGGCCGAGGCCAGCCGATCCGGCCCCATCCTGCGCGTCGTAGAGCCCATCCACGTCGCTCCACGTGAGTCCGGCGTCTTGGAGCGCTTTGGCGGCGCACTCAGCCTTCATCTGCAATGGTGTGATGCCGGGCGCCTTGCGCAGCGGGTACTCGTGGATTCCAACGATCGCCGCATCACGCTTCTGAGAAACCATGCACGCCTCCTTCAGTCGCGGCACACCGCGTTCCGCCTTCCGCCGGACTGTAAGGAGAGGTGAAGGGATCGTCAACGAATGCTGCTCGCCCCAAGGCCGCGCAGTCTGCTACTGTCCCGCCTCGGATGACGTTCCCGATTATCGCCCTGGTCTGGCTCCTCTCGATTGCCTCGGTTGCCCTCTGGGCAGCGCCGTGGTGGAGCGTCGGTGTGCTGACCGTCGCCGCGAGCCCGCTCGCATTTCCGACATTCGGTCGCAATGGAGCGCTCATCCTGCTGGCCGCGGGCCTTCTCGCGTTGGTCGGAGGCGGGCGCTTCCAAAGCTGGGAGGCGCGGCCCGCACCCGGCATCGCCGCCTACCTCGGCCAGGGCGTGCTGCTCGAAGGCGAAGTGGCCTCTGAACCGGATCCGGGCATCACGACGGCGAGTTACGAGATCGATGTGCGTTCCGTAACTCTTGCCGGCGTCCGCTCCAGCACCGCTGGCAAGGTCCGGGTGACGCTCAATCAGTACGCAGACTACCTGCCGGGGGATGAGGTACGGGTTAGCGGCAGGCTCGAAGCTGCACCCGTCTTCCCAG
>JBDSEP010000073.1:0-4289 GCA_039919985.1 Tepidiformaceae bacterium
CGACCGCTGCTTCGAACCTTGCGGCATCGCCGAGGAGGGCCGGGCTGTAGAGGTAGGGCGCGGTGAAGCGGTACCACTGCTCGCGGCTGAGGTTCGAGCGCTTGGCGTTAATCCAACTGTTCAGCACTGCTCGCCCGTAGCCGTCGATATCCGGCGCGGTGGTCACGAGCAACAACTTCTCCACCTTCGCCGGGTACTTGATCGCGAACTCCTGCGCGATGTAGCCCCCCATGCTCCAGCCGAGGACATGGGCGCGCGGGATAGCGATATGGTCCATCAGCGCCCCCAGGTCGTCGGCCATCGCGCCGATGCTCTGTGGCTTGTCGGGGGCACTTGTGCGGCCAGCGCCGCGGTTGTCGAACGTGACGACGCGGAAGTGCTTCGCCAGCGCAGGCACCTGCAAAGCCCAGGCCTGAATGTCGCCGCTGAGGCCCATCACCAGGATCAGTGGATCGCCGCTTCCCGCCTCCTCGTAGTAGGTGACGATGTCGCGGAGGGGAGTGACAGGCATGGGCGTTCCTTCAGCTTCGGGTAATTGCGGAGACGCCACCCGGCGTCCGCATCGGAAGGATAGCGGCTCCCCGGAATATGGTCTGCCGCGGGTGGGTTCCGTGGCAGGGGCAGTCGGTTACTCGAAAACCCAGCGATCGGTCTCGCGGGCCCAACCCTGCAGTTCATTGGGCTGGAAGAAGAGCGCCGATTCGCGGATGCCGGATTCGGGGCTGTCGCTGGCGTGGACGAGGTTGCGGCCACGCTCGAGGCCGAAGTCCGCGCGGATGCTCCCCGGGGCAGCGGCCGAGGGGTCGGTACTTCCGACACTCGCCCTCACAGCGGAGACGGCGTTCGTCCCCTCGAATACGGCCGCGACGATGGGCGAGCTGGTGATGTACTCCACGAGCCCTTCGAAAAAAGACTTGCCCTTATGTTCGGCGTAGTGCTGCTCCGCCAGCCCGCGGTCGATCTGCATGAGCTTCAGCCCGACTATCTTGAGGCCGCGCTGTTCGAATCTCTTAAGCACTTCGCCAGCAAGACCGCGCTGCATGGCATCGGGTTTTACCAGGATCAGGGTTCGTTCCAAGGTGTTTCCTCCGAGTATTGGGTGCGTTAGCCGGCGCGAGCGCTGAGTGGGCGCCGGGGAAGGGTGATGTTCGGTTCGCGCAGGTAGAGCGCGTCGAGCGGGGGGAGTTCGCTCGGCGATTCGAACTGGGAGGAGAGGGCGAGGAGGGCGGCTCGCACGCGCGCCTCCGGGCTGACTTCCCTGCCACCAAAAGCCGCCGCCCCCTGGCCGGCGGGGGCGGCTCCGTGCAGTTGTTCCGCGGGCAGGGCGTGAAGTGGCCCGGTGGCAACGCCTTCCTCGAACTGCTGGACCGCGAACTCGTTGCGCCCCGCAGGATGGATGACGGTGACAGGCGATGGGCCGATGGCGCAGGCGACCGCCTCCATGGTGGAGATGCCACGGATGGGAATGCGCAGCGCGTAGGCCAGGCCGGTGGCGGTGGCGATTCCGACTCGCAGCCCGGCGTAGTTGCCCGGCCCGCGAACGACCGCGATGCCTGTAAGTTCGCGTCGCCGCCGCCCAAGGAGCTGTTCGATGGCCGGCAGCAGCAAGCGAGAGTGGTCATGCCCGCCCCCAAAGACCGGAGACGCCACGATTTCGCCCTCCACGCAGAGGGCGAGGGCGATCTCCGCCGAAGCTGTATCGATAGCGAGAATGGTGCTCACGCCGCTCCGAAAGGCTCCACGATTTCGGCGCCGCGTTCGCCGCGCGGGAGGAATCGAAGGCGACGCTGACGCTCCATGTCGCCGTAGCGAAGCTCGACCACGACGCCATCGCCCGGCAACAGTTCCGCTCCGCGTTCGGGCCATTCGATGACGAGGACGCCGCGTTCGGCGTAGTCCCAGAGGCCGAGTTCATCGAGGTCTTCGACATCCTCGATGCGGTAGAGGTCGACGTGGAAGAGCGTTTCGCGCCCCTCGTATTCGTTCATGAGCACGAAGGAGGGGCTGTTCACGGCCGATGTGCACTCGAGTCCGCGGCCGATGCCCTGGGTGAGGCATGTCTTGCCGGTCCCCAGGTCGCCGCTGAGCAACACGATATCGCCCTTGCGAAGGAGCTTGCCGAGGCGTTCGCCGAGGGCGCGCGTCTCTTCTTCGCTGGCTGTCGTGAGTTCCAGATCGTGTCGATCGGCCATGGACGGAGTATAGGCAGCGAGGCCGCTATGCCATATTCGCGTGGTACGCTTCCACTCACGCGCCGGGCGGTCGCATGGTCAGGAGAGCGCCTGGCAGGGAGCAGAAGGAGACTGCAGTGACCAACGACTCGACGCCCGCCCTGCAGGTGGGGCTGACCTTTCGCATAGACGATGCGCTCATCGCCGAGATCGAGGCCGTAGACCCGAGAATACGCGTAATTCGAATGTTCGAAATTAGCGGAAGCCAGGAGCCGGACGCGGAGACAAAGGCCAGACTGCTGCGCGATCTGGCGAACGTGGAGGTGCTCATGGGCACCACCGGGACGGCACGCGAATACTTCGAGGCGGCCACGAGCTTGCGCTGGTTCCAGTCGATCAACGCGGGCCTCGAGCGGCTGGAGCGCGAGGGCGTGTTGGGCATGGGGTTCGCGGTAACCAGCGGAGCGGGCATCGCCTCGGTGGCCATCGCAGAGTGGATCGTCGGGTCGATGGTGATGCTCACCAAGAATCTCCACGTGTACGTGCGGCAGCAGGGGGAGTCCCGCTGGGAGTCGCGCCGCTCGGGAGAACTCGATGGCAAGACGGTTGGGATAGTCGGGCTTGGGGCGATCGGTCGCGAGACGGCGCGCCGTTGCCGAGCGTTCGGCATGCAAGTCATCGCCTCGCGGCGGACGGTTCCTGCGGGCACGGTCGACCCCGACTGTGACCTGCTGGTGCCTCACTCTGAGCTTCCACGCCTCCTCGCGGAGTCCGATTACGTCGTGCTCTCGCTGCCGCTGACCGCCGAGACACGAGGGCTGATCGGCTCCGCCGAACTCGCACAGATGAAGCCCACGGCGTACCTGCTGAACGTCGCGCGCGGAGATGTGGTCGACCAGTCGGCGCTCGTGGACGCGCTGCGGGCGGGGACGATCGCGGGGGCGGCGCTGGACGTGACGAGCCCGGAGCCGCTTCCTGCGGAATCCGAACTCTGGGCACTCCCGAACCTTATCCTCACCCCTCACATGTCGGGCAACGTGGAGGGCTACGGACACAAGGCGGCGGGCGTCTTCGTAGCCAACCTGAGGCGCTATGTGACGGGCGAGCAGCTCGAACACCTGGCGAATCCTTCGCTCGGGTATTGAGTGTGGGCCGACTTCGCGGTGGGGCCTGATCCTCGGCCCTTCTCCTAGTGCGGAGGGAGAAGGGAGCCGGGGACGAAGGCGGACACTCGCGCGCAATTAGATTGACCTAACGGGTCTCGCTTCGTACCTTGATTTCAGAAACGCATAGCTTTCTGGCGCGAGCGGCACCTTTCACCGACCATTTTCAGGAGAAATCACCAAGGCATGATCAAGCCCACCACGGAAAACGGGAAGGTCCCCGTATCGGCCGGCCTCGGCAACCGCATACGTACTGCGCGGCGCGACGCTGGCATGAGCCAGGGACAGTTGGCGACGGCGCTAAACACAACCCAGAGCGCGATCAGCCTCTACGAGGCCGGGCAGCGTAGCGTGGGAATCGACATGCTACTGAGCGTGGCGCGCATCCTCAATCGCCCGCTGCACTACTTCCTCGGTGAGGACGGCGACATGCTGTACGTGAAGGATAGCGAGATCGCCGACCTCATCGCCGAACTCGAGCGCCACCCCGAAGACCTGCCGGAGCTATTGGAGTACTGGAACTTCCTTCGCTGGCGGCGCGTTTCGAAGAACGGCGCACATTAACCCGCCGCTCTCCGCTACAACCCTTCAGGGCTCTCCATAAGGGGAGCCCTTATGCTTGGGCGGAAGCCTACCGATAAACGAAAGCCGAGGAGACCCTGGTGGTACGACGGCTCTGTGACGAGACTGACGCGAGGCGACTTCTGAATCCCGGGCCCGTGGCCATTGTGACGACGCACTGGCGGGGGATGGCGAACGCTGCGCCCATCGCCTGGACGGCCCCGATGGCGATGGAGCCGCCGCTGCTGGGGCTGGCTATCCATCCGCATCGCCACACCTCGGACATGATTCGGTTCAGCGAAGAGTTCGCGATCAACATTCCAGGGCCGTCGTTGCTGAAACAGACCGCGTTTCTTGGCTCGCAGACGGGGCTGAACAACAACAAACTGGAGGC
>JBDSEP010000118.1:0-2804 GCA_039919985.1 Tepidiformaceae bacterium
GCTGTCCGGCAGCCGAAGGCGAGGCGTGCGGTTGTCGCGGCGCTCGGTGAATTCAAGGGGGACGAAGGCGTCTTCACCGCGCTCGTACCGCTGGCGAAGCGGGACGCATCGTGGTTCGTGGAATCGGAGGCGAATCGCGCGATCGGCAAGCTTCGGCTCCCGGGCTCCGCAGCCGTGCTACGGGCGAACATCACGCGCGGCTCCTATCGGGAGATTGTGCGGCAGGGCTGTATCCACGGTTTTGTGGAACTGCGCGAGGAGTCGGGCCTCGTCGACATCCTCGCGGCCGCTGAGTACGGCGCTGCGGCGCAGGCCCGCCAAGTGGCGGTCGGCGCGATCGGGAGGCTCGGCCAGTATTTCGAGGGCCGGAAGAAGGCGTTGGGAGAGTCACTCGCGCAGTTCACGGATGACCCGGATTTCCGTGTGCGAATCGCAGCCGCCAACGCACTCGTCACCCTCAAAGCAACGAGCGAGGTCGAGGCCCTGGACAGGATGGCGGCAAAGGAGCTCGATGGTCGGGGGGTGCGGGCCGCCCGCGAAGCGGCCGGAAAGCTGCGCAAGGGCGGCGAAGGAGCGAGCGAACTCAAGGCGCTGCGCGAGGAGTTCGAGAAGCTGCGCGAACAGAACGGAGAGATGCGCGAGAAGGTCGAGCAGCTGGAAGCGCGCACCGGCGGTAAGCCGTGAGCGCAGCATCGACGTTTTATCGTGCTACCCGGAGAATCGCCTCGTGAACGCCGAGCCGAAGGGGCCATTTGCACTGGCAATCGACCAGGGTACCACTAGTTCGCGGGCACTCATCGTGGATTCGACCGGCGGCGTGGTGGCGATTGGTCAGCAGTCGTTCGGCCAACACTATCCCCGGCCAGGCTGGGTAGAGCACGACCCCCTGGAGATCTGGCGGTCAACCCAGGAGGCGATCGGTACGGCGCTCGCTGGCGCTGGACTCCTGCCACGCGAGCTGGCGTGCGTGGGCATCACTAATCAGCGTGAGACGGTGGTCGTCTGGGACCGGAAGACGGGCGAACCGCTCTCCCCGGCGATCGTCTGGCAGGACCGGCGGACAGCGGCCATCTGCGATGAGCTTCGCGAGGCCGGCCACGAATCGAGCGTCCAACGGCTCACTGGGCTAAAACTGGACCCCTACTTCAGCGGGACGAAGCTGACCTGGCTGCTGCGAAACGACCCGGAACTGCGCCGCCGCGGTGAGGCTGGCGAAGTGTGTGCGGGGACGATCGATTCGTGGCTGATCTGGAATCTCACCGGCGGCGCAAGACACGTCACCGACTACACGAACGCCAGCCGCACGATGCTCTTCAACATTCGTCGCGGACGCTGGGACGACGACCTCTCTGCGATGCTCGAGGTTCCCAGGGCGATGCTCGCCACGCCGCAGCCATCGCAGTCGAATTTCGGCACCACCTCACCGGAGGTACTGGGTGCTGCCCTGCCCATCAGCGGGGTGGCCGGGGACCAGCAGGCAGCACTCTTCGGACAGGGCGCCTTCTCGGTGGGGGCGGCGAAAAACACCTATGGCACCGGCTGCTTTCTGCTCGCGAACAGCGGGCGTAACGCCCTCGCGTCGTCGACCGGAATGCTTACCTCTATGAGCGCGGGTGCCGGCACAGGCGGGCCCGAGTACATTCTCGAAGGGTCGGTCTTCGTCGCCGGGGCGCTGGTGCAGTGGCTGCGGGACGAGTTGGGCATTATCGAGCGATCCGAAGAGATAGAGGACCTGGCCGCGAGCGTCCCGGACAGCGCCGGTGTGGTTGTGGTGCCGGCATTCACCGGCCTCGGCGCGCCCGACTGGGACCCGCACGCGCGGGGGGCCATCCTTGGGCTCACCCGAGGCTCGACGAAGGCCCACATCGCGAGGGCAGCGCTAGAGGCGATCGCTCTCTCAAGTACTGAGCTGATCGCTGCCATGAACGCTGACCTGGCACCGCCAATAACGGAGCTACGAGTGGACGGCGGGGCGGCGAAAAACAATCTGCTGATGCAACTGCAGGCCGATCTCGCTGGCGTACCGGTCGTTCGGCCTGCCAATGTGGAGACGACTGCGATGGGCGCCGCCTTCCTCGCTGGCCTGGAACAGGGAATCTGGGCGAATCGCGATGAGGTAGCCGGTTTGGGCGAGGTAGACCGCGTGTTCGAGCCGCAGCTTTCGCCATTCGACCGTTCGGAGCGGCGGCGAGACTGGCGACGCGCCGTCGAGCGTACGCTCGGCTGGGCCTCGCCGCAGTGACGCTGGAGACGCTGGCCGCCGGCCCGCCGCTGGACCTCGCCATCATCGGCGGTGGGATAAACGGCTGCGGAATCGCGGAAGAGGCAGCGGCTCGGGGTCTGCGGGTGGCGCTCTTCGAGGCGGACGACTTTGGCTTCGGCACCACCTGGCGGTCCACGAAGCTGATCCACGGCGGCCTGCGCTACCTCGAACATGGCGACGTACGCCTGGTCTTCGAATCGCTGCGCGAACGCGCCTGGCTGCTCAAGACGCGTCCTCACCTCGTCAAGCCGCAACGCTTTATCCTGCCGATGCTGCCCTGGACGCGCAGGCCGGCCTGGCAGCTGCGACTGGGGCTGGCTGCATACGACCTGCTCTCCCTCTACCGTGCGGTGCCTTCGCATCGCAAGCTGAAGGACGGGCGGCTGCACGAGCTTGCGTCCGCGCTTCCGGAAGAGACGCGCGGCGGGTTCACCTTCTATGACGCCCGCGTCATCGCTCCTGAACGGCTTGCGCTGGAGATGGCGCTCGAGGCTCGGCAGCAAGGAGCCGTTATCCAGAACCACGCCCGCGTCGCGCGAGT
>JBDSEP010000139.1:0-4971 GCA_039919985.1 Tepidiformaceae bacterium
AACTCGTGGGCGAAGGTAACGCCAAGGTCACCGTCTACGCCATCAACGTCAGCGCCGACGCCGACGTCGCTGGCTGCGGGAAAGATGGCTCCGAGGTGCGCATCAAGATCGGCGACCGCTTCGCCGCTCAGACTGCCCGCTGGCGGGCGGGCGCTGTCCAACTCGATGTCACCTTTGGCAATGCTACCCCGGCGGCAATCCCCACCTTCACGCCCACCGTTGCCCGGCCCACGGCCCCAGCCTCTACTCCGGTCCCCGGCTCCAGCGCCGCCCCTGCCGCGACGTCCGCCGCGGCCGCCGTCGGCACGATTCCGGCCGGCTCGCCGGGCGCAGGCTCGCCTGTCCCCACCCTCTCAGGCGGCATCACGAGTTCCACGCCAGCGGCCCAGAAGTCGGCCGCCAGCGACGATGGCTTCCCCGTATGGGGGATCGTTTTGCTCGTTCTCCTTGGAGTTGGCGCAATCGGCGGAGGCGTGGGCTACGCCATGTCCCGTTCCCGCTCAGCCGACGACCTCGATCACGACGATCGCCTCAGCTGACACGGTGCGCCACGGGCTCCGTGTAGTCGTGGCCTCCGTGGCTACAGGGCGCCGCCCGTCTCCTGGAACTCGGCTCAGCCCAGGAAGATCATTGCGAAGATGTGCCGACCGTCAGCCGTCGTCACCTCGCCTACACCGATGCGCGAGAAGTCGCTGGCCAGGATGTTCGCCCGGTGCGTCGAGCTATTCATTAGCGAAACCAGCGAGCGCTCTGACGCCTCGGCGGCAGCGGCGTTGTTCATCGCCAGGTTCTCGCCCGCCCAAGCGTAGCTGGAATAGCCAAAGTACTTGAGCAGTGCCGTGTACATCGAATAGCCAGCCGGGTCCACATGACCGAAGTAACCCTGGTCTGCCATCTGTTGGGAACGCGTCCGCGCCACTTTCGTCAGCCCGGAATCCAGGGCGAGGGCCGGAAGACCGGCCGCCGCGCGCTCGCTGTTAATGCCAGCGAACAGGCGGAACTCAAGGTTGCTCGCCCCACCGCCAGCCACCGCAGGCACGTAGAAATCGCTCTTCGCCGCCGCAGCGGGCGGAGCGGCCGGGGCCGCTGCCGCCGCCGGCACTGGTGCCGACTCCGGCTGCGCGACGGGCCGGACCGCTACCGGTGCGATTGCGGGCGTGACAGGTGCCGCCGAGGCATTCGTCGGCGCGGCAAGCACCGGCGCAGCAATCACCGGTTCCGACGCCGGAACCTCGGGGGCGGCGGCTGTCACCGGCGCGTAGCCGTGCAAGGCCAGCAGGATCGTCGCGGGCAGATCGGTCTCAATCTCTCCGGCGTCCAGGTTGCTGTTGATCGCGGGCATCGTTGCCCAGTTCGTCTCCGGGGCCGCCGCAGGCACCGCTTGCGTCGTGAAGGCGCGACTCGTGGCCGCTGGTTCGCCGCCGAACTGTATGGCGACGCCCACGCCGAACGCCGCACCAACCGCTAATCCCGCCAGGTAGAGCGGAAGGTATTTGCTAAAGCGCCACTCCCGCGCCATCTCGCCCAATGATCCAACTCGTGAAACTTCGAACCCTGCCATCCCCTGCCCCCATGCGGAGGCCGGTGTGGTGCTGGCGGGTTGCCAGCAAGGGCCTCATTGGGATCGTCGGCAGTACCTCCCGGAGGCCAACCGGGTGACTACCGGACAGAGAGGTGACAGGGACGTGGCCGATTCACCACTTCGCCCCCTGCTACACCGAATGAAGCCAGGCGGTTGCCGCTGGGTGTACAAAGCGCCACACGCCCGCACAAACGAACCGCGCTAGGGTGAACGCGTCGACTCGATCTCTGGCTAGCAGGCGCCCGGCGCGTCCTTAAGGAAGACGATGTCATCACGGAATCGCCAGCCGTACGCCGTTGTGAAATTCCGCCCGACATCCACGAACCATCCATCGGGTGCACAGACAACGCGGTACGGCGAAGGCCCGCAATCCCCACCCGCGCACTCTCCGTAGCCCGAAGGGTGACTTGGGATCGGCGTAGGTCGAGGCGTGGGCGGCGCTGGTGTTGCCGTCGGCAGTATAGGTGTCGCCGTCGGCGGAACGGGCGTGCTTGTTGGCTGCTGCGTCGGCTCCGGAGTGGCAGTCAGCGCACTCGTGGGGGTCGCTGTCGAAGGTTCCCGCGTAACCGTCGGTGTGCCCGGTCCTGGCGTGGCCGTTGGCGAGGCGCTCGCCGACGGTGAAGCGGACGCCGATGCACTCGGGGACGCAGATGCGCTCGGCGATGCGGAAGCCGACGCCCTAGCTGAGGCGACCGCGATGACGGTCCCGTTCGCAGCCGTTGCCGTCGCAGTGGTGGCGGGCGCCGCAGCGTTGTTCCCCTTGCCGCCCGCTCCGCTCGTCAGGAAGACCGCGGCAGCGAGAATGGCGAGCACCAGGATAACCCCGCCCCCGGCTATCGCCAGCAGCCGTGTCCCGCCGGTAGATCCCGCCTCCGCACTCTCCCGCGCAACCAGCACGCCCGGCGTCCGCCGGGGCCGAAACTGCTCCTCCTCTGGCGGCAGCGGCTCCACCGTCGGCTCGCTCTCGTAATAACGCCCGCTCAGCGGCCGGCGCGGATCCGTTTCCAGCGACCCTTCCGCCGGATCCCATTCGCCCTCTTCCGCGCCCTCCTCGAAGCGTTCTGGAGCACGGGCAGGCACGGCCTCAAGGCGGCGCGCCTCGAGCCCCGGTAGAGCGGGTGGCACTCCCCGCTGGAACGGGTTGGAACCCTGCCTCTGGGTTCGGCCCGCCATGCTCTCGGGACCGCCAACAGGAGCGCTCATTCCGCTGTTGAGCTCCTCCAGCAACGGGTTCGCGTCCACCTTCAGGTAGTTCGCGTACGAACGCAGGAAGCCACGCACGTAGACCGGCGCGGGCAACTCCTCGAACGCCTCATCTTCCAATGCTTCGATGAATCGCGACGAAATCCGGGTATCTTGAGCCACCTGCTCGATGCTCAGGCCCCGTTGAATCCGCGCGCTCCGCAAAGTGATCCCGATCGCCAAGTGAGCGTCTCCTCGTGACGTAGGGACATAAGATAGTGTGCCATTGTGAAACAGGCGAACGCCCCGGCCCGGGCCGCTCCTGTCCCGATTAACGCCCAGCAGCAGCCCTCCTGACTCGATGGGGCGTACCATGAGCGCCAACATCTCCCCGGCAGACTGCGCTTGCGATCTTTCGCCACCATCTTTCTCGTCGCCCTCGCTCTCCTGACCGCCAGCGAGAGTGTCGTCGCCCAGCCGCAGCTCCCGTCCACAATCTACGGGAGCGCGAGTGGGGACGGCCGACCGCTTGCGGACGGCAGCCCCGTGCGCGGCTTCATCGATGGCCTCGATTGCACGCAACCCGGTGGACGTTCGGGAACCGTAATGGAGGGTCAAACCTCGGCCTACGTCATCACCGTCATGCACGAAACTCAGCGAGCCGGCTGCGGCAAAGACGGCAAGTCGATCACCTTCACGGTCAATGGCCAGCCCGTGCCACAGACGATCGAGTGGAGGATCGGCATCCAGCGGCTGGACCTCAATTTCGGGCAGGGCGCGCCGATTGCACTGCCTACTCCCACCACGGCACCCGCCGGTGTCAGCACGTCCTCGGGCACTCCATCCGCCGCAGCCGGGACCGCTTCGGTTGCTACCCCTGCCCGACCCCCGGGCGCGCCCCCCACCGAGGACGTGCATCTCGGCAAAACGCCCAAACCGCCGGGCGGCTCCCCGAAATCCGAGGAGAGCGGGGCACCCGTTGCCGCTCTCTTGCTTGCAGGCCTCGCCCTCGTTGCCCTCGGCGGAGCGGTCGTCGGCTATCTCCTCAGCCGCAAGGCTCGCAACGATGCCGGTGACTTGCCCTGACCCGTCGTTAGCAACCCTTAATCTCCGCTTCGAAACCGGTCGTATATCCTTACCAAGGGGATTGGCTCACCAGCACTACGATGAAAGTTCTGCCCTACCTTGCCATCTTCACTTTCGTTGCCGGCCTCGGCATGCTTGGCATGGGCTACTTCTATTCTGGCCAGAATGAATCGAACGCTCAGAGCAGGCCAGTCGAAACCTTCGACCTGCTTCGCACTTCTACTCCAACGGAACCCCCGAGCGTTGCAACCGAGCTGCCGAGCGCCACGCCGACGAACGCCCCCACCGCCACGCCAACCCCCGTCCCCTTTAACGGGAAGGTGGGCCGCCTTGAGATCGCCCGCCTCGGCATAAGCAACGCGATTGAGGAGATAGGCTTCGTGGGCACGACGAATGAACTCGATACTCCCCACGATGCAATCAACAAAGTCGGCTGGTACCACATCTACGACAAGCCGGGCTTCCACGGGGATGGCGTCCTCGGCAACGCCGTCTTCTCCGCCCACGTCAACTACAACTTCCAGAACGGCCCATTCGCCAAGCTCCAGGATGTGAAGGCCGACGATATGATCGCCGTGCAGATGGACGGCGGGCCGCTCTACACCTACCGCGTCTTCCGCAAGCAGCGCTACGACGTCGAGACGATCCCCATGGGCGACCTCATCTGGCCCAAAGACAAGCCCCCCGACAAGGAGTGGATCACCCTGATCACCTGCGGAGGTCGCTTCGTCGCCACCCAGCCCAACGGCCTGGGCGAATATCGGGACCGCGACGTGGTGGTCGCGGAACGTATCTCCTAGGCCTTTACCCGGCGTTCCCCTCGCTTCTGTCTCGTTCGAAAGTCCTGCGATAGCTTGGAATCACATCCACGCGCCCACTCAGGAGAGTGTCTTTGAAGTTCGCACGTACCTTCTCCATGCTGTCGCTCGCCCTGGGCGCGGTCATGCTCCTCGTAGCCGTCGCTTGCGGCGGTGGAGACGACGAAAAGAAACCCACCGCAACCGCTGCGCCGCCTTCGGAGTCCGCTACCGGCACTCCGACAGCGTCCGCCACTCCTACAACGCCCCCAACGCCAACCGCCACTCCCACCCCCTACAACGGCGGCGTTGTGCGCTTCAAGT
>JBDSEP010000146.1:0-3996 GCA_039919985.1 Tepidiformaceae bacterium
GAGGGCGGTGACCACCCACTCGCCGCTCGTGAGATCGCGCATGTGTCTCCCATCGGCGTCGTGCAGGGATATGTGACGGAAGCCGGTGCGCTCGCTGGTCCAGAGGATAGAATTGTCGGCGAGGAACTTCGTGTCGCCTCCGAGATTGAGCCACGGCTCCACGTGCTCTTCGATGAGCGGCATAGAACTGCCGTCCGCGGCGAAGCAGACGAGGCGGAGCGTCGCCTGGTCACGCGCAAGGAGCTGCGCAGTCAACGCGCCGTCTGGCCGCCAGCCGACCCTCGCGACGTAGATATCCCGGTCGGAGCCGAGGTCCATCCAGGTGGTCTGTCCGCTGGCGAGATCGACGACGCCCAACTCGGCGAAGGCGTTTGGCGCACCCGCGAACGGGTAGCGGTGGTATTCGATGTCCACGTTTGCTTTTCCCTGGTGGACGATGGGGTAAAGCGGTACGTGCCGAGAATCGGCGCGGATGAAAGCGATGCGCGTCCCGTCCAGGCTCCACCAGAAGCCGTGGTCGCGGTCCAACTCCTCCTGGGCGACGAACTCTGCGAGGCCGTTGGTGAGGCCATCCTCGGCGCCAGTCGTCAGCTGCCGGGGCTCCCCGCCGGAGAGAGCGGCTACGAACAGCTCGCCATCGCGTACGAAAGCGAGTTGCGTGCCATCGCTACTCAGCCGGGCGTCGATGGCGCCGTTCGAACCATCGAGTTCGCGAAGCGGCGCGCCGCCCACGCTGACGTAGAGCCGCCCGCCGCCGGGCACCAGAAGCGTCGGCTCGGCCGCCTCTTTCGCCCACTGGTAACTGGTTACACCGAGTTCGCGGAGACGTGCCCGCTCGCGCCGCAGCTCCTCCTCGAGAGAGAGCTCGCCCTCCGTGGTGGAGGCGGGCGGCGGGCCGGCAAGCACCGAGCGCCCGCCCGTCGCGATGTCGTAGCGCCAGAGGCTGCGCACCAAATCGCCCTCTACGCTAAAGAGGTAGGTCACGGCTTTCGAGTTTGGAGTGAACGAGAGCTGCCCCGGAACCACGCTCCCCGGTCGTGGCAGCCGGGCGACGTCACTAAGGGTGATCTGCTCGAGTGGACGAGTCACGACGAGAGTGCCTCCGCGCGAATAGCTTCGATCTGGGCGATTGCGCTGGGCAGCGCAGCGGTAAGGACGTCCGCCCCACTCTCTGTGACGAGTACATCGTCTTCAATGCGGATGCCGCCGAAGTCGGCGAGCGAATCGACCAGCGGCCAGTTGACGGCATCGGCGAACGTTTCACGACGCCGGGGGTCCTTGAGCAGCGCTTCGATGAAGTAGATTCCAGGCTCGATGGTCACCACGTAGCCTGGCTCAAGCGGCAGATCGGCGCGAAGCCATTTCAGGCCGAAGCGATCACTGGCAGCGCGACCGGCCAGGCAGCCGCCAGCATCGTGGGTGGCCAGGCCAAGCATGTGGCCGAGGCCGTGGACGAAAAAAAGAGCATGGGCATCGCGTTCGACCAGGTCTTCCGGGCCGCCGCGAAGGATGCCAAGGTCCACGAGGCCGGAGGCGATACCGAGGCAGGCCGCAAGGTGCAAGTCGCGGTACTCCACGCCGGGCCGAACAGCGGCGATGGCCGCCGCTTGCACGTCGTGCACAAGCTGGTAGAGGTCGCGCTGAATGCCCGTGAACGCGGCATCGACAGGAAACGTCCGGGAGACATCGCTGGCGTAACCGTTATGTTCAGCTCCGGCGTCGATCAGGAGCAGGTCGCCGGGCACGAACGTTCGCGCGGAGGGCGAACTGTGGAGGATCGCCGCGTTGGGGCCACTGCCGACGATCGATCCGTAGGCAGTGCGCGCGCTGCCAGCGCGAAAAAATTCGGATTCCAATTCGATCTGCAGTTGGCGTTCGGTCATCCCGGGGCGAGCGAGCCGGAGGGCGGCGAGATGACCCCGGACCGAGGCTGCGACGGCGGTGCGCATGCAGTCGATTTCGAGCGCGTCCTTGGCCCGACGCGCCTCCGAGACCTCGTCGCTTAGGCGGTCGGCGAGTTCGAAGTCGAGGGCGAGTTCGAGCGCTGACCAGCCGTCGATGGCGTAGGCCCACGGCTGCTGCGCGAGGTCACGGTTCCCGAGGAGCGCGATGGGCTCGGCCCGGTGGGATTCGAGCCACGTATGAAGCTCCGAGAGCGGGCGGACGGCGTCCAGCCCCGAGCTCCGCGCGAGCTCCTCCAGCCGTTCGCCGGGCCCAACCCAGACTCGCTCCTCCTGGCCGGCGACGGGAGCGAAGAGCGACCAGCCGTCGGTCGAATCGAATGCAAGCACGGACCCTGCGGTCTGGACGCCGGCAAGGTAGGTGAACTCGGGATGCGGGTGGAACGAGTGGACCTGGTCCGAGCCAGGGACCGGTACAGGCAGGCCGGAAGGGATGAGTGCCGCGCCATCCCGGAGATCCCAGGAACGTGCTACCGCAGCGCGGCGTTGAGAAAGCGGAAACTTGGTCATTGAGGAAGGAGTGTACTGGTTTCGAGAGGCTCAGAGCACCTGAATCGACACTGCGCCGAGTCAGGTTCAGCTGTCATAGCGGTCGGCGGCGGCGCGCATGGAGGCCGCCACCTCCTCGCGCAGGGCAGGCGGCGAGACGACAAACGCTTCGTGGCCCCAGCTGCGCACCCAGGGCGTGAACTCAAGGAGGCTTGGCAACAGAACCCGGAGACAGACGCCGCCGTCCGCCAGTTCTTCCAACCGCTGGGAAGGGTGCCAGTAGCTTTCGCGGATGCGCAGCGCGGCTGGCGGGGTGAACTCCACGCAGACGTCGTGCAGCGCGTCCCCGCCAAAGACCGCGCCGCCCCAGCTCTGGGCAAGGCGGCTGGCAATCTCCGAGACTTCGGGCGCAACGAAGTCCCGGCGCGTGATCACCGCATGTTCGATTCGCTCCAATTTAAAGACCCGCACTTCCTGGTGTTCGTGGCTGAAACCGACCAGGTAGGTACCGCTCTGCGTGGCCTCCAGGAGATAGGGGTCCACATCGAAGGTGCGCGACGCGGTGGCAAGCTGCGAACGGTAGGTCATCGCGATGGTGAGACTGTGGACCCAGGCGTCGGTGATGGTCCGCAGGTTTTCTGCGCGGGCCTTGTTCTCGGGCCGCGAGCGAAGGTCGTTGATCGTGAGCTTGATATTCGCGGCGAGCTGCGCCGGGAGGGTGTCGACGAGCTTTTCGAGGGCCTGGATGCTATCTGGCTCGCTTTCATTGACTGTGCGCGAGAAGACCCGGATGGCAAAGTAGACAGCGCGCGATTCGTGCAACGTGAGCCGCACCGGGCTCATGGGGTGGGCACTGCCGGGCATGATGCTCCAACGCCTCCCTTCGTAGACGAGCGGCACACCGAGTTCCGATTCCAGATCTGCCATATCGCGCTGGATGGTGCGGGGGCTGCGGTCGAGGTCGCGCGACAGCTCTCGCACGCTGACCACGCCGCGCTGCATGAGGATGCTATGGATTCTGCTGAGCCGGGTCGATTTCTTAGTCTGCTCGGTCAAACGTGTCCTCGGTACTGAAACTGAGGCGGGCGGGCCGTCTCGTGGGAAAGTGACCATAAGTGCGCTCAGCGACACTCTGTGACGCCTTTCGGCGCCGAGTGTGAAGAACCGGGCGGGCGGAGTTCGAGGCGATGCGGCGACGGGAACGCGCGAGTTGCGTAGCATCTGGGGCGATGGCAGATGCGCGAGAATTCGGTGAGCTGATCTACATTTCGGCAGAGGCGATTGGGCAGCCCGGGCAGCGCCGCTTCCGGCTACGAGCGATGAACGAGAAGTCCGAACTGCTGAACCTCTGGCTGGAGAAGGAGCAGCTCACCGCCCTTGGCGAGGCGATTGAGGCGGTCCTGAGGGACGAGGGTTACGAGTACCAGCGTGCGCCGCTGGACGACCGCGGCCAGGAGCCAGTGTTGCCCCTGGACGCGCTCATCGAGCTGCAGATCGCGCAGCTTTCCATGGGGTTGAACCGCGAGTCCCGGCGCGTGGTGCTGAT
>JBDSEP010000150.1:0-4527 GCA_039919985.1 Tepidiformaceae bacterium
TGGGCGCGGCCGCCGAAATCCAGCGAGTGGTCAGTGACGACGGGCACACCACCAAACTCCTGCTGCGCATGGCGGATGGAACCTTGATCGAATCGGTGCTGATGCAATACCCCGAGACGGCCGGACACCCACGCTCCACCGTCTGCGTCTCCACGCAGGCCGGCTGCGCCATGGGGTGCGTCTTCTGCGCCACCGGACAGATGGGTTTCGAACGCAACCTGAAGGCCGAGGAGGTTATCGCGCAGGTCGTTCACGTCGCCCGGCTGCTACGCGAGCGCGGTCAGCATGTCACCAACGTGGTCTTCATGGGGATGGGCGAGCCGCTCGCCAACTACGCGGAAACGCTCCGGGCTGTGCGGATCCTTACCGACCCCCGAGCCTTCGGGCTCGGCCAGCGCCACATAACCATCTCCACAGTCGGGCTGATCCACGCCATCGATCGGCTCGCGGAGGAGGGGTTACAGGTGGGGCTGGCGATCTCCCTCCACGCGCCCACGGAAGGGCTGCGCCAGAGCCTCGTACCCACCGCGGGGCCCAACTCCGTGCACGACTTGCTCTCCGCCGCCCGCCGCTATTTCAGCAGGACCGGGCGACGCGTGACCTTCGAATACGCGCTCATCGACAAGGTGAACGATTCGCCTGAAACGGCTCGCCAGCTCGGTGGGCTTCTGCGCGGGAGCGGGTCGCACGTCAACTTGATACCCGTGAACCCCACCGCCGGGGGTTTCGGTAAGCCCTCGCGCAATCGTGTCATGGAGTTCGAACGGATTCTCCGCCAGGCGGGCGTGAACTGCACCGTGCGCCTGGAAAAGGGCTCGGAGATTTCCGCCGCCTGCGGTCAGCTGCGGACTGACGAAGCGAATGCAACTATCCTGCCGACCGAGCTTACGACGTTGCCCGTCGCACCAGTCCACGGACGGCGGCAATCGCAGCCCTTCCCAGCACCATCCCCACCCCAATAGCAAACGCCGACCGGAGGTCCAGCCACGTGTGCACGTCGCCGCGCACCACCGGCGACGCCAGGATTCCGACGTGCACCTGGTCCAGTGCAACCGAACGCCCCATGACGACGCCGGCGTTCGACTGGCGGATGGTCCCCTGTTCGAAGCGCGCGAAACCCACCGCCCCGTTGGAGACATCGATCTGGCTCGCGCGCACCCTGAGAGCAGCGGCGCGTTCCAGCCGCGCCTGGTCCGCGTCCAGGAACCGTACGGCGCTGTTCGCCACTTCGGCGTGCGTGGCGTTCAGTTCGGTGACGCGTTTGCGCACGAAATGCGTAGTCGAAGAGCCGTTCGCGGTTGCCATCCAGCGCCTCCAGGGGGTCGATTCACCGTAGACCTCTGCCTTTGAAGACGCAATGCTACTGGCTAATGCGCACTGCGGATTTCAACTTCGAGCTTCCGGCCGGGCTAATCGCCCAACAGCCGGCCGAGCCCCGCGATTCGGCGAAACTCATGGTCCTCCGCCGCGCCTCGCAAAGCATCGAGCACCGCATCTTCTCGGACCTGCCGGACCTCCTTGGGCGCGGCGACCTGCTCGTGGTAAACGACACGCGAGTGATGGCCGCGCGCCTATTCGGGCAGCGCCCCCAAACGGGCGGGCGCGTGGAGGCCTTGCTCGTCCGCCCGCTAACCGACACTCGCTGGGAGGTGCTCTTCCGTCCCTCGCGGCAGGCTTGGCCCGGCCGCAGCTTCGTCTTCGAATCCAGCGCTGGCCCGCTCTCCGCTACCGTGCTCGGGCGCGACGACGGAGTCGTCATCCTCGAGTTCGAGCGAAACTTCGATCCTGCAAGCGTCGGCACGGTGCCGCTGCCCCCCTATATCAAGAACTACGCCGGTGACCCCGAGCGCTACCAAACGGTGTACGCGCGCGAGCCTCGCAGTGCGGCAGCACCTACGGCAGGCCTGCACTTCACACCTCGCCTCTTCGAGGCGCTTACCGAGGCGGGCGTCGAGCGTACGGCGCTGACGCTCGAAGTTGGGCCTGGCACGTTCAAGCCGGTGACCGCCGCAGACCCGCGCGACCACCCTCTTCACGAGGAGCAGGTTTCGCTTCCCCAGGCGGCCGCCGAGGCGATCGCCCGCACCAGAGAAGCGGACGGACGCGTGGTGGCCGTCGGCACCACCGTCGTGCGAACGCTGGAGCACGTCGCCCGGGAGTGCGGAGGGCTCAGGGAGTACTCGGGCGGCACGCGCCTCAAGATCCTCCCCGGCGACCCGTTCCTCGCGACGGACGTCATCATCACGAATTTCCACCTGCCGAAGTCCACCCTCCTGATGCTCATCTGCGCTTTCGCGGGGACGGAGTTCGCGATGTCGGCTTACGTCGAGGCGGTGCGCGAAAGGTATCGTTTCTACAGCTTCGGGGACGCGATGCTCATCCTCCCGTGAGGACTGGCAAGCGCCACTCCCCGCCCTCCGTTCGATCGATTATTCCTTCGCGCAGTAGTGCCTGGAGATACAGGTCTACCTTTGGCCGGTGCTTTGCGGGAAGCCGCTCGCCCAATGCGTCCACGCTTAGGGATCGCTCGACCCGCAAGGCGTCAACGATTTTGCCTCGGGCGAAGCGAGCCGTAACTTCGAACCGGGGTCCCGGCCTCAATAACTTGGCTCGCGGCGGATAGCCGGCAGCACGCCAGGCGCAGACGCGTCGAACCGGGCAGACGGCACAGGCCGGGCGGCGCGCGCTGCAGATAAGCGCTCCGAGGTCCATCAGCGCGAGGTTGTGGGCGCGCCCTGAGCGGAGCGGCAGCAACGCCTCCCCACTCGCGGCCAGCGTCGAAACCGAGACGTCCCGGGCAGAGGCCGCGCCGTGCACAACCCGCGCCAGGACTCGCGCGATGTTCGTATCCACCACTGGCACCCGCTGTCCGAACGCGAACGACACGATTGCGCTGGCTGTGTACGGGCCGACCCCCGGGAGGCGCCTCAGTGCCGTCAGGTTCTTCGGGAAGGGCCTATCGGCAACAGCCTGGGAAGCTCGATGGAGGTTCACCGCTCGTCGGTTATACCCGAGCCCGCCCCATGCCCTGATCGCGTCGCCCACACTCGCCGCCGCAAGTGACTTTGCCGTCGGCCAGCGCGTCAGCCACGACGTGTAATAGGGCAGCACCCGGTCCACCTGCGTTTGCTGGAGCATCACTTCAGAAACCAGTACTGCGTACGGGTCGCGCGTCAGCCGCCAGGGCAGAGTGTGCCGCCCGAATTCGCGATACCAGCGCATGAGTGAACGCCGGAATCGTTCGGCGTCCACTGTCGAAGCCGCGCCTCTCTCCGCGGCGGTCACCCTGAGCGCCCGTCCGTTCGGGGCGCGTAGGCCGTCGGCTCGATGAGGTCCCAGAGGTTTCCGTAAAGGTCAGCAAAGACCGCCACCGTGCCGTACGGTGCCACAACGGGCGGCCGCACGAAGGAAACACCCCTGGAGACCATCTCGTTGTAATCACGCCAAAAGTCATCGGTGTGCAGAAATAGGAACACACGACCACCGGCCTGGGTGCCGATGAACGCCTCCTGCTCGGGACCCGAGGCCTTAGCAAGCAGCAACGTCGTGGTGGACGAACCCGGAGGCGCGATCAGCACCCATCTCTTCGCCTGCTCAGGCACGTAGCTATCTTCTACGAGCGTGAAGTGAAGCGTCTTCGTATAAAACTCGATCGCTTCGTCGTAGTCCCGAACGACCAACGCCACATGGCCGATCGACTGGTTCATGCGTATTCGCTGCGCATCCGCTGGAGAGCGTCCCTGCTACTCGTCTTCGTCCCCGTCCCCGTCATCATCGTGGTCTGCGCGGCCCGCCGCCGCCGATGGCACTATCGCCATCTCCGCCCCGTCGCGGCGGGACTTCTTCGGCGCCGGCACATCCACGAGCGCCTTGATCAGCGCCTTCAGTTCGGCCGCGTTCGCGCCTTCCGGGGCGACCACTCCGCCTACGCCGGAATCGCGCAGCACGCGCAGTTCCGCAACGCTCGGCTTCGCCGCAACGGTCACCAGAAGCGGAGTCGAAGCGAACGTTGCCAGTCGAACCAGCGCGAGCTGATTGGCAAGCATTGTCCCGCCTGCGGGCCGTTCCACGTACAGAGCATCGAGCCCCAGAGGAGCAATCGCCCGAAGCGTGTTGTCCTCCATCCCCTCAGTCGCGATCAGCACATGGCCCATGCGTTCGGTATCCACAGCGCTCGATTCGGTGGCGTCGACGCTGCTGATCACGAAGTCACAGCCAGCCTTCGCCAGCCCGGCGGCAGCGTCCTCGTCCAGGCCCTGCGTCAGTACGCCCACGCAGGTCTTGCCGTCGACTACGGCGTCGACCATCGCGGCGGCTTTCGCCCCCTCCACTCGCAGCACGACCGCGTCCACACCCGCCTCAAGGGCAGCCTTCGCCTCCGCCTTCGAGGTCGTCAGGGCGAGCAGGAGCATCGCTCGTGGCTGCTCGCGTGCCGCGGCGCTGAAACCCATGCTCGGCCCTTCGCGTCGTTGCAGCTTTTGCATCTTCTTCTGGAGTTGGCTCACGTCTCACCTCTGGCTGGTGCAA
>JBDSEP010000157.1:0-3047 GCA_039919985.1 Tepidiformaceae bacterium
TGCACGGCATGTTCTACGCCAACATGGCGGCTGACAAGGCCGATGTGGTCATTGGCATTGGCATGCGCTTCGATGACCGCGCGATGGGCCGCTTCAAGGACTTCAACCCAACGGCGACGATCGTCCATATCGATATCGATCCGGCGGAGATCGGCAAGAACTTCCCGACTGCCGTGCCGATTGTGGGCAGCGCGAAGAACGTGCTCCCCCGGCTGACGGACCTTGTGCGCGAGCAGAAGCGTCCCAACTGGATCAAGTGGATCGACAACGAGCGCGAAGAGCACCCGAGCCTGCATATCCGCGAATCGCGCCGCATGCTTCCGCAATACGTTGTGCGCTCGATCTACGAAGAGACGCAGGGCAACGCGAACATTGTCACCGGTGTGGGGCAGCACCAGATGTGGGCTGGGCAGCACTACTTCTACAACCGGCCGCGCCAGCTGATCACCTCCGGGGGCCTCGGCACAATGGGCTTCGAACTACCGGCGGCGATCGGTGCGCAGGTGGCACTGCCGGAAATGGAGACCTGGGCAATCTGCGGCGACGGCAGCTTTCAGATGACGCTCCAGGAGATGTCGGTGCTGGTTGACGAGCAGTTGCCGGTGAAGATGGCGATCTTCAACAACGGCTACCTCGGCATGATCAGGCAGTGGCAGGAGCTGTTCTACGATAAGAACTACAGCAGCTCCGGCATTTCGCAGCCGGATTTCTGCAAGCTTGCCGACGCCTACGGGATCAAGGCGATTCGCGTGGAAACGAAGGCGGAAGTGCCACTCGCCATCCGCGAAGCGCGGGCGCACAAGGGTCCGGTACTGCTCGATTTCCAGATCGACCAGGAGGAGAACGTCTGGCCGATGGTGCCAGCCGGCGCCTCGCTCGCGGAGACGATCGAAGCGCCTGCCCACGAGTTGGCGCGATGAGCACGACAACGACTAACGGCTCTCGCCCGAAGCCGCACACGCAACACACCGTGGTTGCGATTGTGGAGGACAAGCCGGGCGTGCTGATGCGCGTCTCAAGCCTCTTCCGGCGGCGCGGCTTCAACATCGATTCGCTCACTGTGGGCCGCAGCGAGATGGACGGGCTTAGCCGCATCACCATCGTGGTGGACGGCGAAAGCGCGCCCGTCGAACAGGTCGAAAAGCAGCTCTACAAGCTGATAGACGTGGTGAAAGTGAGCGACCTTTCGAATGAAGACGTGGTGGCGCGCGAACTCGCGATCATCAAGGTGCGCGCCAACAACGTGAACCGGCACGAATTGCTGGACATCGCAAACGTCTTCCGCGCAGACGTGATAGACATCGCCACGAACTCAATCATGCTGCAGGTCGTCGGCGACGAAGATAAGATCGATGGGCTGATCAAGATGTGCGAGCCGTACGGCGTCCGCGAGCTTTCGCGCACGGGGCGCATCGCAATGGTGCGGGGCGCGAAGACGACCACGGTGCACGACCCCGAGCCGGAGAAGATCGCGCGCATCCACGCAAGCCAGGGGCGAAGGGTGGAGGGGGAACTACCCTTCTCCAGCGACTGAGGCGCACCAACCAGACGAACGAAGAGGGCCGCTCAGTGAGCGGCCCTCTTCGTAGCTCGGCTCAGGAGCCGCGCCACACAAGGTCGCCTTCAGGTCGTCTCGAACTGGAGGGAGCGGGGCATCGCCTCGGGAACCCGGTTGACCAGTCCAAGGATTTCTACGCCCACGACGCGATTCTGGTCATCGAAATCCAGAATGACACCGGGCTCCACTTCTTCGGAGTCAACGATCGCCGACTCGTCCAGACGCAGATAAAGCGCGTCGGCCTCACGATCGACTTTAAGTCTCATTGCAATCGCCCGTTCATGCGCCGGTCAAAGAACACCGTAACAACAATCCAGCGCTCTCTGCCGGTCGAGACAACCACGCGGAGGACTCGCCCCCTCGTTCAGAGACCGAACAAAGGTAATGGGTTGTTCCATCTAGAGCCTGTTCCACCAAATCCGGCGACTCAAGTGCACGGGCGATCCAGGTCGATGAGATCTGACTCTCGTGCACCACTTCGCGCGCATGTGCACTCAGTTCGTACTTCACATCGCTCAAGCGTCCCGCCAGACCGGGTCGCGCTTTTCGAACCAGGCGGTGCCTGCCTCCGTGGCGTCGGCAGTCTGGCTGGCGAGAATCTGGTTGCGGTTCTCCAGCTTGAGTGCGTTTTCCAACGAGACGCCGGTGACCGTTTCGTTCAGCACCTCCTTGGTTAGCCTCAGTCCGAGCGGGCTTGCCTTGCGGATGATCGCTTCTGCGATGGCGAAGGCCCTCGGCAGGAGTTCGTCCTTGGGGACGACCTGGTTGAGGAGACCCATCTCCTTCGCCTCGGCCGACTCCACGATGCGGCCGGAGTAGAGCATGTCGGCCGAATGCGCCGCACCGATGAGCTTCGGAAGGAAGTAGGAACTGCCGACATCCGCGCCACCGAGTCCGAGGTTCAGGTAGGAGCAGGCGAAGCGCGAGGCCTCTGTTCCGAGACGCATGTCCGAAGCGATGGCGAGCGAGAGCCCGCCACCGGCTGCGGCCCCGTTAACGGCGGCGATAATCGGCTGAGGACAGCGGCGCATCTTGATCATGAGGTCTGCGATGTCCTCCTGGAAGGTGTACGAATCCTGGACGCGACCCACGCCGGGCTGCCAGGGGCCCTGCTCGCCGCCAGCCTTCAGGTCCAGCCCGGCACAGAACGCGCGCCCCGTTCCGGTCAGGATGATGACGCGAGTCGCGTAGTCGCGGTGGCGGTCATCGAAGAAGCTGCGAAGGGCTCGTAGCATGTCGTGATCGATGGCGTTGAGGCGCTCTGGGCGGTTGAGCGTGACCAGTCCAATTGCGCCGCGCTGTTCGAAAAGAAGGCAATCGTTCATGCCGCGCAGTCTCGCTCAGGGCGTCCGGTTCCGCCAGCGGCGAAGTATGAGGAAGAGATCGCGGGGTCCGGGGCGTAGACGTCGCAGTTCCGTGGGGAAGCTGGTGCCGAAGGCCGGACTCGAACCGGCACGGGTGTTGAGCCCAGCGGTGTTTGAGACCGCCG